>JAVWJF010000016.1:7822-20235 GCA_036639195.1 Longicatena sp. | reverse complement strand
ATCTATTAGTAGAAGGAGCTGGCTTCCAGCATGATACCAATGTAGTGACGATGATTGAAAAAGAAAAACATACAGACTTTACACGTATGAGTAAATATGACATTGGAGTAGCTATATTGCATCGTCTATTAGAAATTCACAATGAGAAAGAAGGAAAAGGTTCATGCTAGTTGTTATCGATATAGGAAATACAAATATAACGGTTGGTATTTATAAAGAAGATCGTTTGATAGGAAACTATCGTTTGACTACAAAATTGAAGAGAACAAGTGATGAATATGGATTTATGATTATGAACTTTTTATCTGCTTCAAAAGTAGAAATAAAAGATATTCAAGATGTCATTATTAGTAGTGTTGTCCCTATGATCATGCACTCTTTTATCAATAGTATTCGTAAATATATGAACAAAGAACCAATCATTGTAGGACCTGGTATCAAAACTGGTATTTCTGTAAATGCAGAAAATCCAAAAGCAGTAGGATCTGATCGAATCGTAGATGCTGCTGGTGCTTATCATGAATATGGTGGTCCTTGTCTTGTTGTAGATTTTGGAACAGCAACTACCTATGACTACGTAGATGAACGTGGAAACTTTGAATTTGGTGTCATTACGTTAGGACTAGAAACAAGTGCGCAAGCCATGTGGACACAAGCCGCAAAACTTCCTGAAATTGAAATCAAGAAACCAAAATCCATTTTGAATAAAACAACAACTACAAGTATGCAAGCTGGGCTTATCTATGGTTATATTGGACAAAGTGAATACATCATTAAGAAATTCAAAGAGGCAATTGGAAGTAATATGAAAGTTATTGCGACTGGAGGTCTTGGAAAGATTATTTATAAGAACACGGATGAAATTGATGTATATGATCGTGATTTGACATTTAAAGGATTAAAATGTATTTATGAGAAATATACTGCAGATAAAGTAAATCGTAAGTAATAAAGGCATGAACACTCATGTCTTTTTCTTCATACTTTGATGCTCAAAGCTATAAAAATATTGTGAAATTTGTTATAATCTATAATATAGATAAAGAAAGGGGCTGGGAATATGCGAAAAATTTGGAAAGAATTGATTAGTATTTTATGTTTTATTAGTATTTATGGAATTTTGATATATGAGCACGAAAAACATATGGGGAATGTTGTCGTGAAAGAGATTCCATATATATTAATACTTTTATTCTCTGTTGTGGTTATTTTATGGAGTATCGATAAAATGAAGGTGTACCAACAGAAATCTAGATTGAATCGTAAAATGCAAGATTTATGTGATCAATATGATTTTGAATACGATGAAAATGAACATACGTTAAGCAACTGTGAAAGTTTATTGGATCAATTCAATCAACAACTAAAACAAGATGAATTAAATTTGGATACCTTTGAATATCGTTATCGAAAAATTGCGGATATTACTGGATTGATTATCTTTGAGTATAACTTTGTAAATGATACGATTTGTGATTCATTGAATTGGCATGCAGTTGGGAATGCTCACCAATTTGTTGAAGAATCAATTCAACATGAAATTGTACATCCTGAGGATGCAGAGCTCTTTCGCAACTACTTTACCAATCCACCTATTGTTGGTGCGATTAGTGAAATCCATATTCGCTTACGTACAAAGAATGATCCTACCTACTACATAACGGATATACGTGGAATTGTATTAGAAGGACTTAATGGAGAAGCAGAGAAGATTATAGGAAGTCGAATTCAAAGAGGAAAAGCATAAAAAAATACAGATAAACTGTATTTTTTTTATAACCTCTTTTCAAAGTTACCACTAATACTCATACCTTCATTAAAGATAATAAACGCATTAGGATCAATTGATAAGATAATTTTTTTCAATTGTGATACTTCATATTTATTGATGACAGTCATCAATACAAAGGTATCTGTTTTGGTATAGGCACCAGCGCCTTTCCAATAGGTAACCCCTCTTCTTGTCTCTTTCAAAATAGATTCTTGAACTTTATCATTCTTTGTAAAGATCATTGCGGTCATATTGATGTTTTGATAATGAATCTTATCCACCATCATATACATACATGCCGTATAGATAATAGAATATATAGCAGTGGATATAGTAAATAGTAATGCACAACAAACATAAATCAAAGCATTTACAACAATGGATAATTTTCCAACAGAGAAATTCGATTTCTTAGCGAAGTATACACCAAGGATATCCAATCCTCCTCCACTTCCCCCACTTTTAAGTGCCAACCCAATACCAAAACCACCAATCAATCCACCAATTAAACAAGCTGCTAGTACATCATCAATAATAGGTTTAGATGGAATCATCACGACAGTGAATGCAAGTGTTTGAGCAAGTACACATAATAACGTCTTTATAAAGAAACGTCTTGAGATACTACGATATGCCATAATAAAGAGCGGTACATTCATCGCAAAATTAATAATACCCGCAATATCAAAACCACCAAAATCTAAATGTGCATATTGGGATAAAACAGAACGAATGATTTGCGCAATACCAATCACTCCTCCTGTATATAAATTAAGAGGTACAATAAATAGGTTTACACCAGCTGCAAATATAAATCCTCCAAAAATTACGTACGCATACTTTATATATTCTTCATTCTTTGTATTCATAAATATTCTCCCTGTATTAAACGCTAAAATTATAACATAAAAGTCGACCAGTGCAAGCACTCATCGACTTTCTTTTTATTTACCTTGTTGGACACAATCCCCTTCAATATGTTTGATTCTACAAGTACTATCATAGCGTAAGGTTCCATTACAATAAATAGTATCTACAACACAGTGGCTACTCAAGACAATGTCTGTTGCGCTAATAGAATGGCATGTTAAATTTTGTGCAGTTAGCTTACTACATTCAATGTTGTTCGCACGATTCATTTTTTCAAACAACTTATTATGTCCAAAATGAAAGAGGCCTCTAACTCCCATATACCCATAGTCTATTGTAATCTCGTCACCGAATAAATCATTGATACTTGCACATCCTTCAATGATTACTCGATCAGCATTCACTTCTCCACTATTTTTCAACATTCCTTCTACACGAATTTCATTCGCATAGATTTTACGATCTTCTGTTCTCAACATACCTTCAATATGAAGTTGTTTTACGCGTATATCCCCTTTTACTTTGAACATGCCTTCAATATTTAAAAGACCGCCCTTTAAATTTTGATCCGCATTACACGTACCTTCTATTTCCATAGTTTCAAATTCTACATTCCCTCTAATTTTCCCAACACCCTCTACTTTTATACGACCATAACTTCCTTCACTGATCGTCCCTAATCCCTCAATCTTTATATCCATCTGCTGTGTAGTCATACCATTTCACTCTCTTTCTAAATAATAAGCGTATTCCAATACATATACATCCGATTGCCACGAAAATCGGAAAACTCAATTTATAATCAATCCATCCATTCGCATTTGCTAAGAAGTAACATCCAAATAATAACATACCCATATTTGCGATATAAAATCCATAATCAATTATACCGATAATCGCAGGTATGATCAAAAACATAGTCCACCAACCTGGAAAGAAAATTGTAAACTCCCACCATTTCATTTGGTCTCCTAAATATCCAACACCGATTCCAATAAAGATCAAACCAATCAATATTTGTTTGGTGCGAAAACTTAAACGTCCTATCATTCTTTTATCCTCCTAAAATGTACTTTGATACTTTAGCTTGATAGCGCTACTGATATCTTGTAAACTTATTTCTTTCATTACTTGTATACGTTTATCCAAGAACTGTGTATTTTTATCTTGTACGAGTATCATATAGTAGTCTTCCTTCACTTTGATAAGCAATAAGGTATAATCGATACTGTTCAATCCTTGTAAATTCATTGTCATATACGTTATCAAATCTTTAATCGTTGTTTCATCCAATGTATATTCTTCCACACATTTGCTATAGGCAACCATTAAAATCACTTCACTATAACTAAATTCATCTTTTTGTAAACTATCCATGAATCCAGCGACAACTTGATCATCCAATTCTTTGATTTGTTCTAATGCCTCTTCATCGAATGTTTCACTACTGTGTGTAGGATTTAACATCTTTGATAATTCGTCTAACGAGTATACATCTTTCAATTGTTGAATCATTTCAATTCTCTTTAAAATCTCTTCCCTAGGAAAATACGTTTCCTGTCCTGTGTAGGAAGAACGTTTTTCAAACCATTCCTCTGGAATCAAACCTTCGCGTTTCCAACGATATAGTTGTCCATAAGAGATTTTTGTTTCTTCCAATAAATCTTTCTTTGATATCTCCATAAGTCACCTTCTAACGTAACAATGTTTTGTTACACTCATATATTAGCATAACATTGTTACATTGTAAATAGATTTGTATAATTTTTTTTATTTTATACGAAACCGTTTTCACTTATCGGATAATAAAAGCATTCGAAAAAAGCTAGGTAAAAATTACCACAAAGTTATTGACCGGTGGTCATTTTAGGTTTAAACTAATACAATGTAATGATTAAGGAGGTACTTTTTATGGAGACACTAGATAAATCCGCACGTATTCAACAAGCTGCGATTGCCCTCTTCAAGGAACAAGGCGTAGAGTCTACTTCTGTTAATGAAATCGTGAAAAGAGCCAATGTAGCAAAAGGAACATTCTATTTGTATTACAAAGATAAGAGTGCTTTGATTTCGCAAATTCTAACGAAACAACATGGAACCTTAATCAATGAGATAGTCAATAGATCGTATGAGAAATCAAAGAAACTAGGATCTTGTTGGAAACAAACCTTTGTAGAAGAATTGATTCAAAATCATCGTTGTGATCCCTTGTTATTAAAGACCATTCAAAAAAATATGCCTTATATATTAGATACAGAAGAACATAGAAGTATTGTCTTTAAAGAAGTAGAACGCCTTGAAGAATTCTTGAGTCTATGGAAACGTGAAGGTGAAGAAGATCGTATGACATTGAATCGTATGATGTTGTTAATGGAAATTGTAAGTGTTATTTGTTACAATGCCCTATCCTTTGATCACCCAGATATATTAGAAAATTTATTACCTGAAGTAAAACGTGTAGCAAAATGCATTATGGATAGTGAGGTGGATATTCGTGAGTTATAAATTAGGAATTGATGTTGGATCTACAACATTAAAAGCTGTGGTCTTAAATGATCATGATGATATCATATACAAAAGTTATGAGCGTCATAAATCCAAAGTAAGAGAAATGAGTGTTACAAAAATTCAAGAGTTAAGTGAGTTACTTGAAGGACAAGAAATCACCTTAGCTATCACAGGGAGTGCTGGATTGGGTATCGCAAATGATGCCAACTTCCCTTTTGTACAAGAAGTATTTGCTAGTGCACAAGCTGTAAAGAAATATTATCCACAAACTGATGTCGTAATTGAACTAGGTGGAGAAGATGCCAAAATCATCTTTTTAAGAGGTGCTTTAGAAGAACGTATGAATTCTACTTGTGCTGGTGGAACAGGAGCGTTTATCGATCAGATGGCTACCTTGTTGAATGTAGATTTAGAAACTATGGATACACTATCTTTACAACATACAACCTTGTATCCAATTGCTTCTCGTTGTGGAGTATTTGCGAAAAGTGATGTACAACCCTTAATCAATCAAGGGTGTGAAAAAAGTAATTTGGCCGCAAGTATTTTTCAAGCCGTAGTGGATCAAAGCATTGCGGGTTTGGCCCAAGGACGTAACATTGAAGGAAATGTTTTATTTTTAGGTGGACCTCTTCATTTTATGAAGGGACTACAAGAGCGTTTCATGGAAACTTTACATCTAGATGATACACAAGCAAACTTTCCTGAATTATCCCCTTATTTCGTTGCTTTAGGAAGTGCTGTGTATGCAGGAAGTGAATCTAAGACATACCGTTATGATGAAATTTTAAAACGTATGCAAGAAATGTCTGTTAAGAAAGTAGAAACTGCTGGTTTACCTACCCTATTTGAAAACGATGAAGAATACCTTGATTTTATAAATCGCCATCATCATGCGAAAGTAAAAAAAGCAGATATTCATACCTATATAGGAAATGCTTATCTTGGTATTGATGCAGGAAGTACAACTACAAAGCTTGTTTTGATTGATGAAGATTGTAAAATTTTATATGAAAGTTATACAAGCAACCAAGGAAATCCTGTAGATGTTATAAAACAAGAACTCTTAAACATCTATGAACAAATAGAAGATCGTATCAAGATAACACAAAGTGCTGTGACTGGATATGGAGAAGAACTAATCAAACGTGCTTTTCATTTAGATATCGGTATCGTGGAAACCATTGCACACTATACGGCTGCTAAACATTTTAATCCAAATGTAGATTTCATTATCGATATTGGTGGACAAGATATGAAGTGCTTCCGAATCAAAGATAATTCCATCGATGATATTTTACTAAACGAAGCTTGTTCGAGTGGATGTGGAAGTTTCATTGAAACCTTTGCGAAAAGCATGGGGCATGATATTCAAGCTTTTGCACAAATGGGGCTTATGGGAAAACACCCTGTTGATTTAGGAACACGTTGTACTGTATTTATGAATTCTTCTGTAAAACAAGCACAGAAAAATGGTGCTTCTATGGAAGATATATCTGCTGGTTTATGTATGAGTGTTGTAAAGAACGCCCTATATAAAGTCATCCGTGCCAAGAGTGCAGATGATATTGGAAAAGAAATTGTTGTACAAGGTGGAACATTCCTAAATGATACTGTACTACGAAGTTTTGAGATTGAATTAGGTAGACAAGTGATACGTCCTAGCATTGCCCATTTAATGGGAGCTTATGGAGCTGCCTTACTTGCGAAAGAAAAACACAAAGAAACAAGTGCAATCCTTTCTCATGAAGACATCAAAAACTTTACACACACTTCCAAAGCCATTCATTGTGGTTTGTGTACCAATCGTTGTAATTTGACAGTGAACACGTTCTATGATGGTTCTAAACACATTGCAGGAAATAAGTGTGAACGTCCAATTACAGGAAAAGGAAACAGTGAAAAGCTTCCAAACTTATATGAATTTAAATATGAAGAACTTATGAAATTAAAAGGCTATCCTGGAGTTCGTGGAAAGATTGGCATCCCGATGGTACTCAATATGTATGACAACTTACCATTCTGGCATTCTTTCTTTACCAATCTTGGATATGAAGTCGTATTAAGTGATCGTTCAAGTAAGGCTTTATATGCTATGGGACAACACACGATATCTTCCGATACCATTTGTTATCCTGCAAAACTAGTACATGGACATATCCAATCCCTAATCAATAAAGGTATCTCTACAATCTTCTATCCTTGTATGAGTTATAACGTAAACGAAGGTATGGGTGATAATCACTATAATTGCCCTGTCGTTGCCTATTATCCAGAAGTAATCGAAGGAAATATGGATTTACAAACTACAAACTTCCTATATCCGTATGTATACATGGACGATAAATCCACATTCGATAAAAAATTGTTTGCATACTTCCAACAAAAACAAATGGGAATATCCTATCAAGAAGTACGTGCAGCTAGCACCCACGCCTATCTTGCCTATGAAGCATATAAAGAAAAAGTAAGAGAAGAAGGAAAACGTGCTATGCAGTATGCAAAAGAGCATGGTAGAGATATGATTCTATTAGCAGGAAGACCTTACCATATTGATCCACAAGTAAATCATGGAATTCATCGCTTATTAAGTGATCTTGGCTGTGTAGTCCTAAGTGAAGATTGTATTGAAAAACAACCAACCATGCCAAAACTACATACGTTGAATCAATGGACCTTCCACTCTCGCATGTATAACGCAGCACAATTTGTCACAACCCAAGAGAATATGGAACTCATTCAACTCGTTAGCTTTGGGTGCGGAATTGATTCCATTACATCAGATGAAGTCAAAGATTTATTAAGAGACAACAACAAATTATATACCCAAATAAAAATAGATGAAGTAGATAATTTAGGAGCTGTAAAGATCCGTTGTCGTTCCCTATTAGCCGCAATGGATGAAAGGAAGGGTGATGAAAAATGAATCGTGTAGAATTTACAAAAGAAATGAAAAAAACACATACTATTTTGGTTCCCATGATGTTACCTATTCATTTTGCATTCCTACAAAACATCTTACAAAAAGATGGTTATAAAGTAGAAATACTAAAAACAGAAGGACAACAAATCATTGATGAAGGTTTAAAAAATGTTCATAATGATACATGTTACCCTGCCTTATTGGTCATTGGTCAAATGATTGATGCGCTAAAAAGTGGAGCATATGATGTGGATCATGTAGCCCTTGCAATTACGCAAACAGGTGGAGGATGCCGTGCATCAAATTACATCCACCTTCTTCGTAAAGCATTGATACAAGCTGGCTTTGCACACGTGCCAGTTATCTCCGTTAACTTTTCCAATCTAGAAAAGAACAGTGGATTTAAACTAACTCCAAAAATTTTATTACGCATCATATATGCCTTTTTATATTCTGATATGTTGATGTGGATCAAAAACCAATGTAAACCTTATGAGGTGATCAAAGGAAGTGCAGATGCGCTTGTTACAACATGGGTGGAAACAATCACTGCGCAATTTGATACCTTTCAGTTTCTACGTTTGAAGAAAAATTATAGAGAAATGCTTCATGATTTCGCTTCCATTGAACGTAGTACAAAACCAAAGATTCAAGTTGGCATTGTTGGTGAAATCTATATGAAATACGCTCCACTTGGAAATGGAGACTTAGAAGATTTCCTTATCAAAGAAGGATGTGAACCTGTCCTTTCTGGAGTCATGGATTTTGCATTATACTGTTTAGAAAATTCCTGCATTGACCATGAATACTACAACCACCATAAATGGAGTCATATGTTCATACGATTAGCAAATACGTATATTCAACATTTACAAAGTTCTGCCAATATCACCATCAAAGAACAAGGTGTTTTTCGTGAACCAGATACCTTCAAAGAAGTTATTGCTTGTAGTGAAGGTATTATAAATCGTGGAAATAAGATGGGAGAAGGTTGGCTATTAACAAGTGAAATGGTTGCGCTTATCAAACAAGGAATCAATAATATTGTATGTTGTCAACCATTTGGCTGTCTACCGAATCATATTGTCGCTAAAGGAATGACAAGAAAACTAAAAACAATTTATCCAAATGCAAACATCGTTGCAGTTGATTATGATCCAAGCGCCACCAAGGTGAATCAAGAAAACCGTTTAAAGCTTATGTTATCTAACGCACGTTTGAATGAACAATTTTATGGAAGTGATGAAGTAAAACTAGAACATGATAATGCACATGCGTATGCATATGAATCAAGATAAAACAAAACAGACACCATTTCGATTATGAGATGGTGTCTATTTCTTTTCTTAATTTATTCCTCTTTTGATAATACGATACTTGCAATACCACATAACAACCCAGCGATTGGAAAGACTAGCCAAGAACGATCCCAACTATCCCCCATAAAACTCCATGTAAGATACACAATCACTGCGCCAATCATAATGCATCCACACCATTTTCCAACCAAGCTTTCCTTCTTTGCCTTCGCAAGTTCTTCTTCACTTTTAGGAATGGTATCTGTAAACTTTGACTTCATCATACCGAAGTATACAAAGTTCACAACCGCAATATCAATCATGAACATCCAAACCCCATTTGCAATATTTTCAGCCACCATCAAATCCAACAGTATTTGAACAGCAAAGGATATCAAAATAATACCAACCCCTACAACCATAGAGATGCGATACTTACGCTCATTTTCTTCAATCTCTTCTTCTGTATAAATATTCTGTGGTTTTTTTGGATATTTCTTTTGGAAAGCATCGGATTGCATACCATAATAAATAAACACCAATACCCCAATCGCAATACATACAAAGAAAGTAATTCCTAATATATCTTCCTGTTCACCTACAAAATATGGTTCTAAAAATGCCCCAGATACAATCCCCAACAATACCATGAAAACTCCAAAAGAGATTGCCTTTGCCATGCGATTACAATGCAAATCATACTTTTGTATGCCTACCATATCTCTTTCGCTCACATCCCCTTTTAATAACTCATCCAAACTTGTACGAAACAAATCACATAAAGCCATCAGTTTATCCAATTCTGGATACCCACTTCCATTCTCCCACTTGCTAACAGCTTGTCTAGATACGTTTAGTTTATCCGCTAACTCTTCTTGTGAATAGCCATTCTGTTTTCTTAATTCTCTTAAATTTTCCTCAAATTTCATCTTTTTCACCTCACCAATATCGTACCTATTTTACCCTTTAATCACTACCAACCTACGTTTGCACTTATGTAATTTTATGTCAACTTTGCGTTGCATATGCCTTATTTATCGCTGTATGCACTATATTCTATCATATTTTTAATAGTTCTAACAGATTGACTTCAATTTTCCAATATGATAGGATTGTTTTGTAATAAAAGGAGATTTTGATTATGAATACCATCATCCTTGATAAAATGAGAAGACGAAGCTGCTCTATGCATTTGGTAACGATGAAACATTGTATAGAGCAAAATAGATTATAACTTCATCGAAACGAGCATACTTCATCCTATTATATAGTAGGATATCTTTTTGCTTGTTTTGTGTAGGATGTTTCTTTTAGGCTGTGTACAGTGTGTACTACAGCTTTTATTTTGTATTATAAATACGTCAACTTATATTTGAAAGGAACTATATATTATGAATACAACCCATTGGAAATCTTCCATTATCAAATTTTTAAGTGCTCAAACTATATCCCTTTTTGGATCTTCCATTGTACAATATGCAATTGTTTGGCACATCACTCTAACCACATCCTCAGGTACAATGCTTATGCTATCCACCTTATGTGGGTTTCTACCTCAGATAGTAATATCTTTATTTGCTGGTGTTTGGATTGATACGTATAATCGAAAAACATTGATACAATTATCAGATAGTATCATTGCCCTATCTACTCTTTTATTGGCTCTACTTTTCTTAGCAGGATATCAAAACATGTATCTATTACTCACTGTACTTATGATACGCTCTGCGGGTACTGGAATACAAACACCTGCAGTAAATGCATTTATTCCTCAAATCGTTCCCCAGGAACACCTCATGAGAGTTCAAGGAATACAATCTACACTCTCTTCTATGATGATGTTTCTATCTCCAGCTATTGCGGGTGCCATTCTTTCTGTAACCTCATTAGAAGTCACCTTACTCATTGATGTGGTTACTGCGTGTATTGCGGTAGGGATTACCATCACAATCAAATACACACCCTACAAAAAACAAACGGAAACAAAGAATACGTATATCGAAGATATCAAGAATGGCTTCTTATATCTAAAAACGAATCGTTTCATAAAAAGATTACTTCTTTTTCAAATCATCATTTTAATCTTGATTAGTCCCTCTGCCTTTTTAACACCACTTATGGTAAGTAGAAGCTTTGGTAGTGAATTGTGGAGATTGACCGCAAGTGAAATGACATATAGTTTAGGAATGATTTTAGGAGGTGTTTTGATAGCCTCTTGGGGTGGTTTTAAACAAAAACTAAAAACAACCCTTCTTGCGGGAGGTATGTATGGAGCTTTCATGATTGGATTAGGTGGTTCTCCCATCTTTCTCATGTACCTTGTATGCAATACCCTCATTGGAATAACATCCCCTTGCTATAACGCACCAATTAGTGTAACAATACAACAGGAAGTCGAACCCCAAATGCAAGGGAGAATCTTTTCCTTTATGCAAATTGCGACCTCTTGTGCACTTCCCTTTGGTATGATGATATTTGGTCCTCTAGGTGATCAAATATCCATTCCTCTTATTCTAATTGTAACAGGAAGCATGGTTGTTTTACTATCCATATGTGCATGGAAGTTTCAATATTTAACACAACACTGAAAGAATGACTGGTTAGCGTACTGCATAACCAGTCATTTTATTCTATTTGCCAATCTATTTCCTTATTTCCATGATCTTTCAAAAAAGCATTTGCTTTTGAGAAATGACGACATCCAAAGAACCCATACTCTACACTATAAGGACTAGGATGTGAAGACATTAATATTAGGTGATTCTTATTCGTAATCAAATCTGCTTTCGCTTTTGCTTGTTTTCCCCATAACATAAAAACAATAGGGTTTTTTCGCTCATTCAATTTTCGAATGATTTCATCCGTTAGTATTTCCCATCCCTTACCGGCATGCGAATTCGCAACACCCTTTCGCACCGTTAGAACCGTATTGAGTAAAAGTACGCCTTCCTTTGCCCATTTAATCAATTCCCCATGCCTTGGAATATTACACCCTACATCATGCTGTAACTCCTGATAAATATTAAGCAAAGAAGGTGGAATA
>JAVWJF010000016.1:0-7795 GCA_036639195.1 Longicatena sp. | reverse complement strand
CCTTCTTTACAGAAAAGCACAAGCCATGAGCTTGCCCTTCTCCATGATATGGATCTTGTCCTAAGATAACTACTTTTACATCTTGAAACGCAGTATACTTTAAAGCATTAAAAATATCATACATATTTGGATAGATGCTTTGTGTCTTATATTCATAAGCTAGAAAATTCCGCAATTTCAAATAATACTCTTTTTGAAATTCATCTTTTAATATAATGTCCCAATCATTTCCAATTTGCACCATAACTATACCCTCATCTTAGGAATTCATCATATCATATTTTTACTCTTTCTTGAACACTATAAAAAAAGAAGACAGATTGTCTTCTCATCACTTTCGCTTTGTGGCTTCTATAGAATCTTTTAAATCCGTTAGATACATCCAGCGATCCATCATTTCTTCCAATGATTCTTCAAGTTGTATCCGTTGCTCACTAAGATTTTGTAACCTCACAAAATCATCTCCACATTGTGCCATTTCTACATCGATTTCATCAATGTTTTGTTGTACTTTCTCGATATTGCTTTCCATATGTTCCAATTCTTGTTTTTCTTTTGTTGACATACGAACACTTACATTACTACGTGGTTTTTCTTCTTTCTTTACAGTCGTTGTGTTTGATTGATCCAACTCAATGTACGTACTATATCCACCGATGAACTGTTTGATATTTCCTCCTTGAAACACAAAGAGTTTATCACAAATACGATCTAAGAAATAACGATCATGGGAAACCACAATGATAGCTCCATTAAAGTCATCCAAGTAATCTTCTAAGATTTGTAATGTCGCAATATCTAAATCATTGGTAGGCTCATCTAAGAATAAGATATTAGGAGCTTGCATTAGAACCTTTAATAAATAAAGTCTTCTTCTTTCTCCTCCAGATAATCTTCCGATAGGAGTATATTGCATTTTCTTTGGGAAAAGAAATCGTTCTAACATTTGAGAAGCGCTATAAGTTCCCTCTGCAGTTTTCACTTCATTGCTCGTATCACGAATATAATCAATCACATTCTCAGACATATCCATGTCTTCATGTCCTTGTTTAAAATACGCTAAACGCACGGTTTCCCCATGTACTACTTCCCCTTCATCGGGTTGTAGTTCTTTGGAAAGAATGTGTAACAAAGTACTTTTTCCACACCCATTCACACCCAATATTCCTATACGATCATTTCGAGTCATCTGATACGAAAAATCATGGAATAAGGTACGTTCACCATAACGTTTACTAACTCCTTCTATTTCGATTGTTTTCTTTCCTAATCTAGAAGTAATGGTATCCAGTGTTACATTCTTTTGATCTTGTATCTTTCCCATATCATTCAGTTTATGGAAACGATCAATACGCTCTTTACTCTTTGTACCTCTTGCCTGTACACCAGCTCTCATCCAAGCCAATTCTTTACGTAAAATATTCTGACGTTTCTTTTCACTTGATAAAGCCATTTCTTCTCGTTGTGCCTTTAATTCAAGAAAGGTTGAATAGTTAGCTTCATAGGTATATAGTTTCGTTTGATCAATTTCTACAATCTTATCGCATATACGTTCTAAGAAGTATCGATCATGCGTTACCATCAACAATGCACGATTTGATTTTATCAAATATTTCTCTAACCATTCAATCATCTCATTATCTAGATGATTGGTTGGCTCATCTAAGATGAGCAAATCACACGGATTCAATAAAGCCCTTGCCAAAGCAACGCGTTTCTTTTGTCCGCCTGACAATTCTTCAATCTTAGCTTCCATTGTTTGCATACCCAATTTATTTAAGATTGCCTTTGCCTCAAATTCTTGTATCTCTTTATCTAATACTAAAATTTGATGTAAGATATCTAATCCTTTTTCAAATACAGGAGCTTGAGGAAGATATGAAATACGAAGACCATTCTTTTTGATAATCGTACCAGTTTCATATGTTTCTTCACCCGCTATAATTCTTAGCAAGGTTGTTTTTCCAGTACCATTGACTCCAATCAGCGCTATTTTATCATGATCTTCAATCGCAAGATCGATATCATCTACAATGCATTTTACATTCTGATGCTTTGTTATGTGTTCCATTGATATTAACATGTATTCATCCTCGATTTCTGTGTTCTATTTTATCATAGCGGGCAAGAAAGAAAAAGAATTAGATTCCTTTTACTCTCATACCCTTTGGATATTTATTCTTTAATACTACACCATCACCCTTTGCATAAGCAATTGGATGGTGTTTCCAAGTTAAACAAGTATATCCTTTATACCCAGGAACTTGTAGCAAGTTTCCTTTTACGTAAGATAAACATTCTTCTTCTGACATATCATACACATTTTGATAGGCTTCTTCATAAACAGAAGAGGTATAAAAGTGTTGATGTGGTTCTATGCGGTTTTTTACTAATTCTCCCACAAGAGTACCTTGTCTAAGGATTTTTGTTTTTTTCAAAAGAACAAAGGGACTTTGTTTGATATACAATTTATCCCGTAATTGTATATGATATGGAGGAATGTTGGTAAGTTGTGTTTGTAGGAATTCTTTTACATATGGTGGAAGAATGTCGTTGGAGGCAACTTGTAATTTTGTGGATTCACTTTTGCCTTTCTTTTTTAGTTTGGCAACGAAATGACCTTCCCCTTTATCCATTGGTAAGATTCGAATCAATTTTTTTGTGTCTAAATCTTCATATGCTAATCCTGACCTTCCAAAGGAAACCTCTGGATCTATAAGTTGCATATCTGGATAGTTCTTTAAAAACTGTGCAATGACTTCTTCATTTTCTTCCATTGCATAGGTACAAGTGGAGTACACCAAAATGCCATCTTCCTTGAGTGCCATATATGCACTATCTAAAATATGTAACTGACGCATGGCACATGCATGCACATGTTCAACGCTCCAATCTTCCATCGCTTTACTATGTTTTTTGAACATGCCTTCACCACTACATGGTGCATCTACCAAAACACGATCAAAACAACCTTTCATCTCTTTACACAATACCTCAGGATGAGCATTGGTAATCATGCATTCGCTAAATCCTAGGCGTTCCATATTACTCAACAATATCTGCGCTCTTTTTGGTTCAATTTCATTGCTTACTAAGAATCCACTATGATTTAATTGAGTCGCAATTTGTGTGCTCTTTCCACCAGGGGCAGCACACAAGTCCAATACCCAATCTCCTTTTTGGACATTTAATACTTCCACAGCAGAGCTTGCGCTAGGTTCCTGTAAGTAACAAAGACCCGCAAGGTGTGCTGGATGATTTCCAAGCGCCCGTGTATTCGATGGTATATAGAACGATTGCGCACAGATTGAAGAGGGAGATAATTCACATACATCCAACGATTGAAAATCTTCAATGCTTATTTTGGATGTATTTACTCGCAACCCTCGATATACTTCTTTATCAAGACTTTGTACATAGGCTTCATATTCCTCATGCAAATATTCTTTCATTCTGTTTAAAAATTGTTCCTTCATACCATTTCCTCTTTCCAATCACTATTCCACATCCATAAATTCCTCTTCAATTACATTGCTTTTCTTAATAGTTCTATGAAATGCTAATTTTAACACCATGACAACTACCAACAACAATAACAGAGGTAAAGCTAACGCATACAAAATCGTTGAGGATGCCGCCAACGACAAATATATAATCAAAATAAAGGTACCTAATGCTAAGGTTCCACATAACCATCCAAACAATGCTCGCATCCATAAGATGGAAGTGAAATATTGAATCATCATTTTCTTAAGAGTTGATTTTCTCTCTCCAAAAAGATAGTAAATCGTACATTCATTGCGCATAAACCCAATGCTTGATTTTAATAAGAACACAAAAATACCTATGAAGACAAGAAGTGATATTCCTCCCATAACAAACAACAATGCATCTAAATTCTTTAAGTCCACAACGAAGAATTTTAACAATGTTGAATTATACAAGAATGCATTATACGATGGTTCCTTATTCAAATAAGAGAGTGCTTTTTTCATCGTTGTTTCATCATCCGTATGAAAAAACACTTCTTTGACATACACGTTATCACTATTGTATGATTCGATTGCTTTAGGATTCACATAGGCAGTTCCCATTTGGCGATTATTCGCATATTCCTCTACATAATCATAACTCACTGGAATTACAAAGCCCTTGATTTTTTTATTAACACTCATAATATTGGTGCTAATGGGATTATTGTTTACTGTGTATGCTTGCATATTTATCTTTTTTCCGATCCATTCATTCGCGAACGTTTGAAATCCTTGTACCTTCTCTTCAAATGTTACATTCTCCTGGGAGAGTAAGTATAAATATTGACTGCGATATCCCATATCTAAAGCCATATCAAAATCCAATATAACTTCATCTTCACCAACATCATGATTATTTACAACTTCCTTACCATCATAATAATACATATCATGTTCCACGGTTAGGATATGTTGAAATTCACTTAATTCACGATTACCATAAATCAGTCGCTTATATGATTTTTGAAATACTTGATCTTGAAGGATACGATAATTAGAAATGAATCCCTTTTTCACATAAAAACTATCTTGCATCATAGTTCCTGTTTCTATCTCTCCATTATATCCTTTCATATCCAATTCCATATTCATATTATCTTCATGTTGTGAAGGAAATATGCCTGTGATATCCATTGTATTGCCATACCAAGAGACGCTATATTGTAACATCTCTTCCATTTGTTCTTCACTATTTTGGAAAGATGTTCCTAGATAATCTTTTAATATGGTATACGCTTGTGAAGAGGATAAGGCAATCTCGTTATAGTTTTCTGGATAACGACCTACAATTTTCTTTAACCCAATATTGGAGGGACTATCTGCCTCTATGATGGTATACTCATCTAAAATATTTTTAACACTTGTATCAATGGTGGTACCATAGGCAAAAAACATAGATGCTTTAGGATCCACTGGATAATAGCCAAGAACCAATCGATCTCCTAATTTTTCTTTTAAGACTGATATATCGTCTTGATTCAAAGTCGCATAAAAATTATTCTTTATAATATTATCGTTGGATTTTGCGACTTTTTCCACTGCCACAATACTAGAACCTTTTTCTTTCATTAGTCGTGTTTGAATATCAATGATATTTAATGTAGTAGAAAAGATTGCGGTAGAAAGACAAATAAAAGCTACAATTCCCAACACGGATACACAACGAAGTTTCCAACGAATAAAGGTATGCATACGTTCTTGTAAATCTGTAATATTTGAACGGGTTAATTGAAATATATCCCGATTATGATTGATTTGTATAAAATCCTCTTCCTTAGCAATAGAATCAGAAAGAATATAACCATGCTTTATTTCTATAATACGATTACTAAAAGGATAACAACGCTGATCTCCAATCACAATGACAAGCATTTGACTTCTTACTTCTTCAAGTAATGGATAAAAGGATTCTAATTCCTGAGATGACAAAGGACAACTCTGTGTATCAAACACCAACATCATCGGTTGTCGAAGAACACATCGAAGCAACACCATTTTCCATTGTTCTTTGGTTGTTAAATCTTCCGCAAGGATATTTTGTTTATCATACAGTCCCCAGTTTATAAGTTCTTGTTCCATCTTATCACTAGGATATTCTAACCCCATTGTTACATTATAATAAACACTTTTGTCTTTTAATATTTGAAAATTATGAAAGAGTGAACTTACAAAAGTGGAGCGATAAACACTTCTTTCTTCTTCACTGAAGGTTTGCATTGATTGATTGTTATAGTGAAGTGTACCCCCTTCAGGTTGTTGAATGCCAGATAATACTTGTGACAATGCATGGTGCAAAGAAGTTGAGTCTGTATGGATACATACGATACCTTGATTTGGTAGCGAAAAAGACGCACCTTTCAACAGCATACGTTGTTTTTCATCCTGAATGTACAAACCTTCTACCTTAAGCATAGCAACACTCCTTACCATAAGGCTAATCTTAATGATTATCTTTGTCAATCCAATCCACGTGATTGTAAGAAAGATGTTAGAAATCTACTTGCTTATTTTATCATGTTTCCAAGTGTTGTAGAAGATAAACCCTATCAAAGCTATATATTTTTCATTCTTGTATGAGAAAGTTCTATATGGATTATTTGTATAAGATCGAACAAAATCGTTTACTCAACAAAAAAAGCTTTTCTAATACCCTATATGGATACTCGATAAAGCTTTCGGAGTATAAAAAGTACGATAAACTGTAATAGCACTAACACAATTAAGACAACGGGTAGAAATAATACAATTCCTGTCACTTTGTATAAAGCATAAATAAAACTGATTTTTGGAGGAGCACCAACAAACATAAATTGGGTTTTTAAGCCAATATTTACAAAGAATGCAATGGTAAACATACTACATATAAGAATTGTATTCTTTTTTAAATGTACGTAGGATAAAAGTTTTTGATCCTTTAATTGTATAAGCGCAAATAACACAAAGGAGCCATGTAAACAATAGAAATTGATTACTCTATAAGAGAATGCCGGATATAATCCTGAAATATTCGCAGGATATAACATCGCAACACACCCCGCTATCAAACCGACCACACCACCAAAAAAGCGTAAGGATTCCTTATGTGTGAATACTGCAAGTGCATTCATGTATGCACATAAAGAACACAATTCAAGTGGTAAAATCTGAATCCATACATCATGGGTGCAATTTAACACTAACCATATTGTATATATTGCTTCCTCAATCAAAAAATAACATGCCATATACGTTAAGAATTTATGCTTTTTCTCGTCATTTTGATGATTATAAAAGCGATATAAAAAAACTATTATGGCTACAACCAATCCTAAATATAGAACATGATAAAGTGAGAATGATAAAAATGCATTCTTCAATTCCTTCATGTTTTCGTAAAATGTAAAAAAATCCTTCATGCCATCACCACAATTAGTTTACCATATTTTTACATAATATGCTTTTTATTTCTTGAACTCTATATTTTGATATAACTTGAGCTATGTCCTTTTAATCTGTTATAATTAGACAAGCATTAGGAAAAAGAGGTATCTTTATGAGAATTGATCATATCAGAATGGATGAAATCACATATAAAAAGCAAGAGTATTCTCCTGCTTTGTTGGAAAGTTTAAAACGGATTGGATTGAATTTTCCAATTCGTGTACGAATGCGCCAAGATGGCTATGAATGCAGTGATGGTAACAAACGTTTATCTGCGATTGAAGATATCTTAAATCAAGATCCTGACTGTCCTCGTTTTCAAACTATCAATGTCATCATAGAGGAGCATGCTCGTACTGCTGCCCCTCATAGTTTACATAATCATCACTAAAGCTCTATTTGTTCATCCTTATTGAACATCGTTTTATGTCCATAATATAAGGAACAAAACACGGATAAACAAACAACTGTACATATCGCAATCATAATTGCAATTTGATATAGAATGGCTGTTGTAGGAAGTGTTCCTGATAGTATTTGACCAGTCATCATACCTGGTAAAGAAACTATCCCCATACCAATCATAGAATTAAGTGTAGGTAAAAGTGCAGTTTCTAAGGCTTGTGCGACAAAAGGTTGCATAATTGCTTGAGGTCTTGCGCCAAAATTCAATAAAGCTTCCACTTGTTTTGTATTTGCCTTTAGCGACTCGCTAAAGGTTTTTAAACCTAAATTTAGACCGGTCATAACATTACCAAAGATCATTCCACTCAATGGGATTGCATATTGAGGATCCCATAAATTTTCTTGTATAATACAAGTAATAAAAAATATGACAACAC
>JAVWJF010000015.1:0-20255 GCA_036639195.1 Longicatena sp. | reverse complement strand
TCCAGCATCCATACTGCCTTCTGTTTTTCCAGCGCCTACAAGATTGTGAATTTCATCGATGAATAAAACGATATTTCCTTGTGCCTGTTTTACTTCTTCTAGAATTGCTTTTAATCGTTCCTCAAATTCTCCACGGTATTTCGCACCCGCTATTAAAGAACCCATATCTAGTTCAATCAACTTTTTATCTTTCAAAGAGGAAGGTACATCCCCCTTCATAATACGCCAAGCAATTCCCTCTACAACAGCCGTCTTACCTACACCCGGTTCTCCAATCAGGACCGGATTATTCTTAGTCTTACGTGATAAAATCTGTATTACACGGCGAATTTCATCATCGCGACCGATAATAGGATCAATCTTTCCATTCTTCACATCTTCAACTAAATCACGTCCATATTTATTTAAGGCTTCCAAATTACTTTCTGCATTTGGAGTATCCATGGTTTTTCCACCTCTGCGCAAGAGTTCTTCTTCTTTACATTTCTTTTCATCCAAATGAAATTCCTTAACGATCTGTTTAGAAATATAGGATTTATTGAAAAGAAGGGCAATAAAAACACTCGCAACACTTAAATATGATTCATGAACGGATTCACTCCATTGTGTGGCTTTTTGAAACGACTGCATCACTTCACTTGAAAATTGTGGATTCACATTCGTAGCACTTGCGACCCTTTCCATTTCTTGGTCAATTAGCTCTAATGCTTTTCCTTTATCTATTTGTAGTCGTTTACACAAACCATCCAATACATCATTTTCTAAAATCGCCTTTACCATCTGTATCGTATCTATCGTTGCATGTTGATAGCTTTTACAGATTTCAACGGCATGCATAATGACTTCCTGTAACTTCTCTGACATTTTTTCAAAGTTCATAATATCACTCCTTTAGCACTCTTGTCACTTGATTGCTAAATATATTATAGCACGTCTTTTAGCACTGTCAATACTAGAGTGCTAATTTCTTTTCACTCCTGGCTTTAACCAATCGTATCTTATTATGCACTCCCTTCTGATGCTTATTTCAAAGAAAAAAGACGATAGTTCCTATATCGTCTCTTGTTGATATAAATCATGCAGTATACGCACGATCAAAAGTAATCACCAAATAAAACTGTTTTCCTTTTTTGCTTACTTTTGCCTCTAACGCTCTTTGAATATCCAAGTTCTTTAGTTTTATATGATATGGTACGACCACATCGAATATCATATTGGTATGGGTTTCTCCTGGTACAATACGGAAGTCATGAATGGATAAATCTTGATCAAGTTCCTTAACTGCACTACGCATAAAATCTCTAAGTTCATTTGTCAAAGGATCATCGATTACGATTGGATCCATATGGATTACCATTTCTAATCCCATATTCTCTTTAAAGTCACGTTCCATATTATCAATCATATCATGAGATTTCAAAATATCTACGCGATAATCTACTTCCACATGAACACTGGCAAACAAACGTCTTGGTCCATAATCATGCACAATCAAATCATGCATCCCAAGTACCCCCGGAG
The DNA here is from genome assembly GCA_036639195.1 of Longicatena sp. Lineage (GTDB taxonomy): Bacteria > Bacillota_I > Bacilli_A > Erysipelotrichales > Erysipelotrichaceae > JAVWJF01. The sequence continues at coordinate 18,734 of JAVWJF010000015.1, read as the reverse complement.
TTCCCTCAATTCGTTTCGCAATTTCGCTTACCAATTCTTCCTTAGGAGCTTGTCCTAATATCTCATTTAGAGCATCTCGGATAATCCCATACCCTGCATAGATAATGAAACATGCAACAACCACGCCCATATATCCATCCAAATTGAAATGAATCAAAGGAGAAAGCATAGAAGAAACTAAAACCGCACTCGTTGCCATAACATCAGATATAGAATCAGCAGCCGTTGCTTGCATAATACTAGAATCAATCAGTTTTCCATATTTCTTATTATAGAAATACATCCAAAGCTTAATACCGATGGAAAAGCCTAAAATTGCAATACTCAACCAATGAAACGTAACAATTTGAGGATGAAGAATCTTATCAAAACTTGTTTTGATAAGCTCTGCCCCTAATATCAAAATCAAACAAGCAACAATCATGGACGCGATACATTCATAACGTGCATGACCAAACGGGTGTTCTTCATCTGCAGGTTTGCTAGAAAGTCGAAAACTTACCAAAGAGATTACAGAGCTCCCAGCATCCGATAAATTGTTAATCGCATCTGCGGTTATCGAGACACTTTGTGCCAATGTTCCCGCTACAAATTTAATAAGACACAACACGATATTGTTTACAATTCCTACGATACTTGCCAAATTTCCATAGGCTTGTCGTACGGCGTCTTTTTCAATTTGATCCTTATGCCGTATGAATTTATGAATTAACCATGCAAACATGTTTCCACCATCTTTCATTAAGGAAAAGTTTAACATAATTTTATCGTTTCGTGAAGAACTTCATAATCTTTTCATCACAACATACAATATAGTGGTGAAGATTATGAAATATATTAAGGATATATTTTTATGTATGATTTTAATTCTAGTTTTATGGTTTGCAAAAGATACCTTACAGTATACAAAGGAAGCTTTGACTTTGTGGTTTGAAAAACTTGTCCCTTCCATGTTTGTAACCCTTGTTTGTATTCGTATCATCTATCATCGCCGTATCTTAGAGTATATTCGCATTCCTTTTATCTCACGCTTATTTCACATTGATCAAGGAACTTTATCGCTCATTTTATGTACTATGTTTTTAGGGTTTCCTAATGGAGCGTTATTTGTCGATGAGGCGTATCATTCGGGGACCTTAGATGAAGCTGGTGCAAAAAGAGTTTTGTATACGTGTAGTTTTGCAGCTCCAGGATTTGTTGTTATGACATGTGGTGCTTTATTGTTTCAAAGTGTTCGTATTGGTGTTTATCTTTTTGTAGCACAAATTTTGAGTGGAATGGTGTTATTGTTGGTAACGAGAAAACACCCTATCTATTCCACTTCCTCTACCTCACCATCCATTCCCTTATCCAAATCTATTACAACCTCCATTTTAGAAAGTGGAAAAGCCCTTTATATGATTGGTGGTTATATGATGTTGTTTATGAGTATTAGTGGAGTTCTGTTGCACTTTCTCCCTAGTTTTTTAGCACTTCCATTGCGTATCATCTGTGAATTTTCAAGTGGAGTTGTACTATTGCAGAAACTTCCCTTATCTACTATAACCCTACAACTACTCACTTGTATGTTGTTAAGTTTTGGAGGACTATGCGTGCATATGCAAGTGAAGTCAATTGCAGAACATATTCCCTTTTCCTATTTCAAATACTTAAGTTATCGTATCGTACAAAGCATACTTTCAATGCTGATTTTTTCCTTATTTCTGTTATAATTAAGAAAAAAAGAAAGAAGGATATTGAATGAAGATTGCTTGGATTGGTACAGGGGTTATGGGAAAAGCTATGTTGTTACATTTGGCAAATGCTGGGCATAGTGTGTGTGCGTATAATCGTACATATGAAAAAGCAATAGACTTAAAAGAGCAAGGAATACAAGTATATGAAACCATAAAAGCTTGTGTTGAGCATGCTGAAGTCGTATTTACTATGGTGGGGTATCCAAAAGATGTATATGAAGTTTATATGGGAGATACTGGAATATTTGCAAATGTAAAAGAAGGTTGTATCTTGGTTGATATGACAACTTCCTCTCCTCAAATGGCATCTACCTTATATGAAGAGGCTAAAAAACGTAATTTATGTATGTTGGATGCTCCTGTATCTGGTGGAGATAGTGGTGCACGTAACGCCACTTTATCTATTATGTGTGGAGGAGAAAAAGATATATTTGAGCGATGTGTTCCCCTATTCTCTTGCATGGGAAAGAGTTTAAATTATATGGGACCAGCAGGAAATGGTCAACATACAAAAGCTTGTAATCAAATTGCCGTTGCTGGAGCTGTTGCGGCAATGAGTGAAGCCATCGTATACGCAAGAAATGCAGGGCTTTGTGAAAAAGAAATGTTGCAAGCCATCAAAGGTGGAGCTGCTGGAAGTTGGCAAATTGAAAATACAGCTCCTCGTGTCTTAAAGGAAGATTTTGAACCTGGCTTTTATATCAAACATTTTATTAAAGATATGCATATCGTACAGGATGAAATGAAACAAAGAAATATAAATTTTCAAATGTTAAATGCAGTCTGTGAAATGTACGAAAAACTCGCTGAAGATGGCGAAGAAAATAACGGTACGCAAGCGTTATTACATTATTATAAATAAATACAGCCCCTACTTAATCATACGGTAGGGGCTTTGTTATATCGCCTGTAAAATCGTGGTAATATGAAGGCTATCTATTTCTAATATATTCATTGCAATTTGAAAAATCTGACGACTTTGCTGTTCGTAGAGTGCATGTATTAAATCTTCACGCAATTGATTCTGTTCATCATTTTCAACAAACATATTTACAAAGATAACCCAGTCTAGAGTTTTATACAATTCATAAAAAATAGTATTTAAACAAGCATTGGTTTTTGAGAATACATACTTTGATAAAGATCCCAATGTTTTTGAACTAGTTCCTTCCATTTGCTTTGCAATCTCTATCATCTCTTCTTTCGTTGCATCCTTTATAATAGAAGGCATGATAGCTTTACATATAGATATAAAAACTTGCAAAGCATCATCACATGCGTACAGATTTGCTTTCACTTTTTCATCTTTTAAAATATCATCGCTGCTCATAAAAGTTGTTTTTATAATTCTTGATCCTATTCCATTCACGGTTTCAATCACTTGATAATGACGAAGAATTTCCAATGCTTTTCGAGTTGTACGATCAGATACATCATACTGCTTTGAAAGTGCAGAAATAGATGGTAATACATCTTGTAGGTTGTATGTTTTATCCGCAATACTCACTAAAATATCCAAGGCTACTTTAGCATATAAATATTCTTGATCACGGTTGCATACCCAAACAAAGTGAACACTTTGTTGTGGAGTTAAGTCATGGCACAACTCATCGATATAACGTAATGAATTTACACCATGCATATTTACCATCTTACGAATCATATGCTTTACAATATTGTCTTGTTTTGCTTGTGCAAATTTTAACGCGATTTGCGTTGCTTTTCGTATACCATTTACACTACGTTTTAAATTCGTATAAGATTGCCTTTCTGGAATCAATGGTTGATATGCATAAAAAAGTAATGTTGAAAACAAATCTAAGAGTATGGGATTATCACTTGCGTGAAAAATATACAAATAAATATCATACATCCTTTTTATTAACTGTGCTTCATTCTTAATATTATCTAAGGTAAATTCCTTCACCAGTTCTTTCATTTCATCCAATTTCATACCTTTACTATGAAAACAATCCATAAATAAATCGGGTATTATCAAATCCATAGTTTCATATACATCTTTGGTCATTTCTCGTCCGTCAATCAAGGCTTGACGATACTGAATATTCCCTTGCAAGTCTTCTACATCAAATAAAACACTTGCCTGCACCCCTTTTTGTAGAGATACATAACCATCTTTTTGTAATTCGCTTAATGCACTACGTACAGTATTTCTACCAACATTGTATTGCTTGCATAATTCAGGGAGTATGGGTAATTTCTCATGACACGCATATGTACCATTATAGATACACGTTAAAATCATACGATATACATACATATATAAGTTTTTTTCTCGTTCCATATGGGCACTCCCTTTCTACATGTAAAGTATATCTTTTTTTCAATTAAATCGCAAAAGAAATATCACATTTTTGTTAGAGAAAAAAAGCCTTGCAAATTGCAGGCTCTTATATGCTTAAATTTCGATATCTGTTTTCCACAAACCGTGTAAATTACAATATTCATATACATGAATTTTGCCTTTATAGTCTCCAATAGAGATAGTTGCTTCTGGTTTATCACCTGGATTTAACATTACACGTCCAATGCGATTGTCAAATTCTACAAAGATATTTGTAATATAATGTTCTGGAAGCATAGGATGTTCCATAGAACCTACCTTAACATACAAATTTCCATCTACTACTTCTGCTACAGGCACATGTTTTTCTAGTGCACCATCTGTTGTATTAGCTTTTACTTCTTCCATTGCTTTTCCGCAACACATAATAGGGATATTTTTATCCTCTACCACTTCGACGACATTTCCACAAACTGAACATTTTAATAATTTCATATTTCATTCCTCCTTGTTTTATGGTATTCTTCATAGTAGCTGTTATGCTACTTACTACATACATAGTATAGCATTACCTGAACCTTAAATGATATGCAAATGCTCAAAAATTTATGAGGAATTTATATGAAAATGAAATGGAATCATGATACTTTGGAAATTACGTGTGCACAAACCACCTATAGCGATGATATTTTCGCGTCTTTACACATCAGTAAAAAGACTCGATATGTATATTATCAAGGTGCGTCTGTATACATCAACCATCTATGTATCAAACAAAATACAGAAATACACAAAGGAGATACTCTTTTCTTGCGTTGTCTTTATGAAGAAGATAAAGAAATGATTTCTCCATGTTTTGATGATCTTTCGCTTCTCTATGAAGATGAACTTTTTTTAATCGCGAATAAACCTTCTAACATGCTTGTCCATAGTGATGGCGTAAGTCAAGAGACTACGTTATATGATCTAGTGAAAGGGTATTATTTACTTCATAACATCTTGTGTCCTGTACGAGCAATACATCGTTTAGATAAAGAAACAAGTGGTGCTGTTATATTTTGCAAAATACCTCTTTTACAGCCTTTATTAGATTATATGTTACAAGAAAAGCAGATTGAAAGACGCTACTGTGCTATCTGTAGTGGTACCCTTTTAGGAAAACATCGTCAAGTTTGTAGTCCGATTGGAAGAGATCGTCACCAATCCAATAAAATGCGTATTTCAAAAACAGGAAAAGAAGCAAGGACTGATATTTCCATTATAAAGCGTTATCCGACATACACTCATGTAGAATGTAAGCTACACCAAGGAAGAACTCATCAAATACGAGTACATCTTTCTTCCATAAACCACCCAATCCTACACGATACACTCTATGGTACAGAAGATCCTCACATATCTCGCCTTGCCCTTCATGCACAAGAGGTCGTTTTATTTCATCCTCTCCTACAAAAACAATTGATCATCCATTGTCCAATACCCGACGACATAAAAAGCCTTCTCAAATGAGGAGGCTTTAGTTTAGTATACAGACTTTATTTCTTCCTGCAAGCTTCGCTTTATAGAGGCTGCGATCAGCGCGTTTCATCGCATAGCTATGATCTACATCCGATTTATAGAATACTGCGGCACCAATGGATATTGTGACTTGTAATTTTGTACCATTAAATTCAAATAGAGATTGTTCAATCGTTTTCCGCAAACGATCAATATATCCATATATGTTTTCTTTTGCAATGCCTCTACAAATCAATAAGAATTCATCTCCACCCCAACGAAACATCATATCATTACTTCGAATTTCTTTACTAATGTGTCCACAAACACTTTTTAATATATAGTCTCCCATATCATGACCATATCGATCATTCACAGTTTTAAATTTATCCACATCAAAGAAGATAATGGTATACGTTTCATCATTGTCAACATAGTTTTTAAAACTCAAATCCAATGTCACATCAGCCATATTTCTATTAAAACACCCCGTTAAGGTATCTTTAGATGCCATGGTTTTTAACATTTCATGTTCTGTGATATCTATCATGATTCCTAACAATAATGCATAATCCCCAAAGCCATCATTCACTTCTTTGAAATTCGTTTCAAAGATGAACTCAAATCCTGTCTCTATTTGTTGAATGTGCACAACAGCTTTATCTTGTACATTTTTTTGTTCAACCCATTCCAAAAAAGAATTCATTTCTGGAATACGAATGAGTGCATCCAGTTCTTCTAATGTATACGGTTTTTCTTCTAACCCTAACTTTTCACATAGACTATGATTAGCACTAAATATTTTCCTCTTTACATCAAACTCCCAAATATACATATTTGATAAACTCAACAATTGTTCATATTTTCGTTGTGCTTGTTGTACTTCATCCATCGTACGTTGTATGCTACCAATTACTTTTGTAGTTCCAATCACACGATATTGGTTATTCACTTCCCATGCATGTGCATGGATTTCATATATAGTGGTTTGTTCGCCATGAACATCCATGTATTCAAATGATTCCTCTGTGCTTTCCTTATGAACGATACGACGAAAAGCAGCAACTGCTTTGCAACGATGTTCATCATCCATTCCACTCTGTAACGCACTTAATGATCGCGTTGTTTTTACTTCTTTTTTTGTCGCTTCATCGTACTGAAAAATTTCTACAGCATGGATTATTGGATCATAAATCCAATATCGATTACAACTCATTTGTAACAGCTTTTTGAGAAGTTGTACTTCATCATCCGCATTTCCAATTATTTGTGTATTCTCTGAGTTTGCATCCAATTGATCAAGTAATACTCTTACTTGTTGTAGAATTACTTTGTTTTGAGCGTCTTTCATCAATTTACACCACCCTTAAAATAATTTATATAACACAGTGTCATATAAATGTCTCATTTAGTATAGCACATTTTTAGACACTTCCAACATGAAAGTGGTTACTTTAAAAAAATAAAATGACTTATTTCGACACGATTATACATGATTTGCATTTTTGAACAGATTATTTATACAAACTAGTAACTACGTGGCTATTCATTTACCAAAGCAATTGAAACGTGTTATAATTTCAACAGATATAAGGAGGATGTTTATATGCCACAAGCAAATCCATTGAAACAAATTGTTAGAAAACAGAAAAAGGGTCAACCAGTTGGAATTTATTCATGTTGTAGTGCAAATGATTACGTAATTGAAGCTGCATTAGCACGTGCAAAACGCGATCATTCATGCGTACTAATCGAAGCAACTGCGAACCAAGTAGACCAAAACGGTGGATACACAGGAATGACACCTATGGATTTCCGTAACTTCGTTATGGAAAAAGCCAAAGCAATCGACTTCGATGAAAGTAGAGTATTCCTTGGTGGAGATCATTTAGGACCACTTACGTTTGCCTCTAACGATGAAGAAGAAGCTATGAAGCTTTCTGAAGAGTTGGTGCGTTGTTATGTTGCAGCTGGTTTTACAAAAATACATATTGATACAAGCATGAAGGTAAACAGCGATGATCCAGAAGTTCGTTTAAGTGATGAAATCATCGCAGCACGTGGTGCTCGTTTAGTTCGCGTATGTGAAGAAACTTTCCAAGAATTATGTAAAACACAACCTGATGCAATACGCCCTGTATACATCGTTGGCAGTGAAGTACCAATTCCTGGAGGCGCACAAGAAGAAAATGCTGGTATGCAAGTAACACGTGTAGAAGATTTTAAGGCAACTGTTACAGCTTTCGAAAAAGCATTCGCAAATGAAAATCTTCGAGATGTTTGGAACGATGTTATTGCTGTTGTAGTACAGCCTGGTGTAGAAGAAAAAGATGCTGGTTGTACAGAATATGATCGTGAAAAAGCAAAAGATTTAATGGCAAGTATCAAAGACTTCCCTAATCTTGTATTTGAAGGACATTCTACAGATTATCAAACAAAATACAAACTGCGTGAATTAGTAGAAGATGGCGTAGGAATCTTAAAAGTTGGTCCTGGATTAACCTATGGAATGCGTGAAGCATTATTCTCCTTATCTTACATAGAAGAAATGATGATGCACGGAAGTAATAAACCAACATCAAACTTTGTGAACGTGCTAGAAGAAGCAATGTTAGCAGAACCTAAAAACTGGGCAAAACACTATCATGGAAATGATCAGGAACAATGGTTCAAACGTAAATTCTCATTCTCCGATCGTTCTCGTTACTATATGCCAAATCCAAATGTTGTTGCAGCGAAAGAATTATTAATCAAAAACCTTCGTGAGACAGGTATTTCACTTGCGGCCCTTTCTCAGTTTATGCCTATTCAGTACACTAGAGTACGTGAAGGTATCATTGAAAACGATCCTGAAGCATTGATTCGTGATCGTATCGAAAATACAATTGATGAATATTGCTTCGCTTCTCATCAAGACGAATTATTTAACTAATATATAAAAAGAAGATCGCCATGATCTTCTTTTTATATAGGGTTTATTTCCACGTTTTATAAGTTTCTTCCATGCGGCGTAAAGCTTCTTGTAAGATTGCTTTTTGAGTACCTACATTCAAACGTACCCAACCATATCCATCTTTTACAAAATAGCTACCAACGACCATTGATACATTTGCTTTGATGAAGAAGTTCCTCATCTCATCTTCATCTTTAAATACTTCACGCATATCAATCCACGCTAAGAAAGAAGAGTCAGCTTTCATAACCTTTGCGTTTGGCATATGTTGCGCAAACCATGCATATAAAATTTCAAAGTTTTCATAAATGTACTGAGATAATTCATCTAACCAATCTTCTGATTCATTGTAAGCTGCAACGATTGCAGGTATTGCAAATACGTGTGGACTAGTTACATAAACACGTTGTAAATACTTCCATAAACGTTCCCGTATATCATTGTTTTCTATCATAACATAGGAAGATTTTAAACCACCTAAGTTAAATCCTTTGTTAGGTGATACACACATAATGGAATGATGGATGCTTTCTGGATCTGCCTTCCATAACGTAGTGAATGCCTCTTTATTGAATAATACATCACGATGAATTTCATCACACACCAACAATACGTTATGTTTGATACAAAGTTGTGATACTTTATGCAATTCTTCTTTTGTCCAAATTCGTCCACTTGGATTTTGAGGAGAACAAAAGATAAACAATTTTACTTGTTCTTCAATCATTTGTTTTTCCATCGTTTCAAAGTCTAAATAATAACGCATATTTTCTAGTTTTAAGGAATTGCATACAAGTCGACAATCCCCACGTTCTACTGCTTCCGCAAATGGATCGTAGGCAGGTGTATTGATCATGACAGCATCCCCTGGTTGACAGAAACATTGCACAATATAATGTAATGTTCCACACGTTCCAAAGGTCAATTTCACCCATTCTTTTTCAATATCCACATGATAGCGACGTTTGTTCCAATGAATCAATGCATCATAGTATTCATCATATGTATACGTATATCCATAGTCACCCAATTCTGCACGTTCTACCATCGCTTTTTTGATAGCTGGAGCACATTCAAAATCTAAATCAGCTAAGTCCATTGGGATTGCGTCTTCATTCAATCCAAATTTATTCTTTAGGATGCCATTATCCCATTTTCTACACTTTGATAATTTGCGATTGATTTGATGATCGAAATCATACTTCATATGATTTCACCTCCAAACAAATTAATTCTTTTGGGGTATGATTTAAAGCTACCCCTTTTCCATTTACAATAAGTACATCATCTTCGATACGTACTCCACCAACACCTGGTACATAAATACCCGGTTCACAAGACATAATCATCCCATTTTCTAGCACAGTATCACTAACTTGATTTAGTATAGGAAGTTCTCCATCTCCCATACCCATACCATGTCCAAGTCCGTGTGTGAAGTATTCACCATACCCTGCATCACTAATAATTCCACGTACATGCGCATCTACTTCTTTTCCAGTAACACCTGCTTTGATAAAGTCTACTCCAGCACATTGTGCTTTTAAGACGATATCATAAATCTCTTTTACTTTTGGATCTGGTGTACCAATACAAATGGTACGTGTCATATCGGATTGATAGCCTTGGTATGTAATCCCAAAATCAATGGTGATAAATTCATGTTCTTGGAAGGTTTTATCCGTTGGACGACCATGTGGCATAGAACCTCTTGTACCACTAGCGACAATGGTATCAAATGCCATTGCACTTGCGCCATTTTTGATCGCTAGATATTGTAATAATGCAGATAATTCATATTCTTTCATCCCCACTTTAACCGTTGAGATAGCTTCCATAAAGATACGATCTGTAATCTCACATGCCTTTTTAACAAGAGCGATTTCTTCTTCATCTTTTATTTTTCTAGCAACTTCTAATTCGTTTTCTAATAATACAAGTTGAAAACCAATTTCGTTTAGTTTTACATATTCTTTTACTAAGGTTTGTGATGCCTCGATTGCCAGCTTTCCGTTAGCACCAATGATGTTCTTGATTTCTGCTAGATTGCTGCTTCCTTGTTGGAAAACAATATTTTCAAATCCAGTTGTTGAAGCTTGTGCTTCATTTATATAGCGACCATCCATGATTTGATATACCTGTTCTTTCGTAACCAAAACACTAACTCCACTACCCACTAATGCGCCTAAATAACGTTTGTTGGATTTGCTTTTCACAAGGATGGCATCCACTTCTTTATCGATGAGAATCTGACGTACTGCCTGTATTCTATTTTCTTTCATAATCTTACCTCACATATAGAAGCACTCTGAACCTATCAGAGTGCTTTATTTTCTTTATTTAGAAATCCAGATCCATATCATTCAAGAGAGCATCATCATCACTTGAGAAGATATTCTTAACTGGTCCATTAGCGTTTGGTGCAGCACCTTCACCTTCGGCCGCGATACGTGCTTCTTCTTCACGTAATTCCTGACGTTCCATAATCTTAAAGAACGGCCAGTATAACAGAATTGCTAGTACTAATTGTAATCCATTCCAAATTAGAATTTTCCAATCACCATTCGTTAAGAATGCCTCTAGGAATACCCCTACATATGGAGGATCGAATACTGGTTTTGCTAACCAACCATAATGCATCGCAAACATTGGAAGTGTACCGATGATGGCTCCACCAAATACGAATGGAATGAACATGATTGGGTTTAGAATAATTGGTGCACCAAATAGAATTGGTTCATTGATACCGAATAAAGATGGGAATAATGATACTTTACCAATCTTTTTATAACGCTGAGATTTTGACATCATACAAGCAACAACACAACCAATCGTAATACCAGCTCCTGTAAATCCAAAGAATGCACTGGATGTACCTGCTGTATAGAAGTGTGGAATTGGCTGATGAGCTGCATTAGCAGCGATGTTTTCAGCGATGAATGTTAACATAATTGGACGAGTGATTGGTCCAAATACAGAAGAGTGAATACCAAAGAAGAAAATCAAACAAATACAGAAGTTTAAGAATAACACACTCCAAGGATTGTCCATAGAACCAACAAGTGGAGATAAGAACTGTGTTAAAATCTGTGGAGGAAGTACTCCAAATACTTCAATTGATGCCCAACGAATAAGAATAAATACAGCTGCGACAAGAATGGTTGTTGGAATCAATTCGAATGATTTCGAAACGAAATCAGGAACACCCTCAGGCATACGAATCGTTAAGTTTTTCACTTTACAGAAGCGATATACTTCAACAGCAAGCATACCTACTAACATTGCACAGAACAAACCTTTTGCTCCAAAGTTTGAAATAGAAATACCACCTTCTACATTTTCTGCCGCAACGAATAAGAATGCGAATGTAGATAATGTAATACAACCTGGAATGTATAACTTATAGTGATTCCCCAAATTATAAGCGATACACATAACCACGTATACACTCATCATTCCAATCGATAACGTAACAGGTAATCCTAGCAATTCTTCATTGGCAATGATGAAATCACACATTGGTCCAAAGAAGTTACGTACTCCCTCTGCTGGAATCTTTTCAATCATGTTTGGTAAAGCTGGAATGATTGCGAAGAAACTACCTAGAATTGTAAATGGTGTCATCGCAACCATAGATGCCTTTACGGCACTTAAATGTCTTTGTTTATCTACTTTATGCGCTAATGGCATTAAGTACTTGTTCATAAAACCTTCAAATATAGCGAACATAATGCTCTCCTCTCATATACTATTCTTTTATTTTGCGTTTTGTAATTGATGTTTCTTGTATGTTACTAAAGCAAGTTTTAATACAGTAGCTCCATCCATTGAACCATATACATCTTTATCGATTACCGTATATGGAATGTTTTTTGGTTCACAGATAGCCGCAATGAAATCTGTTTTGTGAGATACTTGTGGTCCAACCAATACGATATCCCAGTTATCGATTTCTGATTCTAATGAATCTGCAGGAATAGCAGTGAAATCGAAATCTTCTTCCTTCAATTTTTCACTATCCTTAATTACCTTTTTCATGTTTTGCATCAACATATTTGTGGAGAATCCTCCAGCACAGCATAATAAAATTTTCATTTTATTTTCCTCCTTCTTTTGCTTCAAATACTTCTACTAATGCTTCTATCACATCACGAGCTAGCTGCGCAGTCATGTAATGATCTTGTGCATGTACCATCAACAGACTAATTGGTGTCTTATCTGCATCAGGATCCATTTCAGATTGAATCAATTTTGTTTGAATCTTGTGTGCTTCTAAATCGATCTTACGAGATTCTTCTAAAAGTTCTTTTGCCCCAGCATAATCGCCTTCTTTTACTTTCTTTAATGCTGCAAAAGCTTTTCCCTTACTATCCCCAGCGGTTGATATAATACCAACGATTTGCATTTCTAACTCTGTCATTTTCCTTTTCCTCCTAGAAATTGAATGCTATCTTCATATGTTTTATCATCGAAATTTTTGATAATTTCTACAAAAATTTCAATGGCATCCTCGATGTCTTGTTTATGTGCAATGGAAAATGCACAATGTCCATAACGTACTGGCAAACAACTTACAACGGTTGGTTTTCCATCACGACTCTTATGAACTTCTCCTCCATCTGTTCCTCCAGCATTGAACATATCCAACTGTAATGGTTTATGTAATTTCTTTGCTGTATCACGAACTAAGGATACAAGTTTTCGATTCGGTGCAAGTGTACGATCGAAATTTGTTTGCATCATACCCTTTCCAATCTGACGTTGATTGGTATGATTTCGTACAAACTCATCATTGAAACAAGCAACATCAATTGGGAATACGACATCTGGATTTACTTTGTATACTGCTGTTTTTGCACCACGTATTCCAACTTCTTCACTTGATGTACCTACCATATAAACTGTATTTGGATGATTGATATCTTTTAAACGTTTTAAGACTTCTCCAAAGATGTAACACCCTAAGCGATCATCGAATGCTTTTCCAGTTACAATGCCTTGTATATCCATCTCTTCAAAGGACGTTGTATAGGTTACCATATCTCCTACCTGAATTCCTAAATCGTATACGTCCTGCGCGCTTTGAGCACCTAAATCTACATACATTTTTTCTGCACGTCCATCCACATAAGACGATTGAATGATTCCATGAATTTTTTTACCATCTTCTGTTGTGATACGTACTCGTTGCATGAACTGTGCGAGTGGTTTTACTCCCCCGACACTCATCAACATAACTTGCCCTTGTTCACTAATGCTACGAACAATAAAGCCAACTTCATCAATATGTGCACAAATCATAATCTTAGGACCTTTGTTTCCTTTTTTGAAAATGATACTACCCATATTGTCACTATCTACTTCATCTGCATAATCACGCAATTCATTAAGTAATACATCACGTACTTCTTGTTCATTGGACGCAATTCCATCCGCATTGGATAATGCTTCTAAAAATTTTATATTCATAAGTTCCTCCTTTAAAAGTCTAACTTACTTATATTCTTCATAAAGTCTTCATAAGATGAAGAATTACGAATCTTATCAACGAGTCGTTCATCCTGCATTACTTCAAAGAGAACTCTCGATATATTTTGATGTATTTCCAAGTTCCCTTTTTGCAAGTTTACTAAGAAGATAACTTTCACTACCTTATTTTCTTCTTTTAAATCGTGTTTCACGATTCCTACAGCCAACATATTATGATCAGAACACATTTCAATTGGATGTGGAATCGCAATTCCATTGCTATACACCGTAGACAATACGTCTTCTCTTTGCAATACATATTCGCTATACCCTGCTTGTGCATAACCATTCAACACTAGCGAAGATGACATTGTTTTGATAATCTCTTTATAACTTCCTTCATCTAACATCCAGAAAGCATCTTTGTGGAACAAAGAATGAAAGGTATCTAACTTCAGTTCTTTCTTCCTTTCAATGCCACAGAATTCAAACATATGTTTTATTTTTTGAATATCTTCATCGTTTAGCAATTCTTTAATGAGTACCACTGGGACATTGAAGCTATCTTGAAGTTCTTTTATGGTGAAGATGATATCTGGTGAATATCGATGTAAATCTTCCATTTCCATGAAAGAGAACGTGGCGACATCGGCATCACTAAATAAGGATTCGATTTTTAATTTAATGAGGAAGGCACTTCCTCCTCCAGAGGAACAAACAATAGCAATTTTATTAAAAGAGCGAAGTTTATTGCGATATTCTTTTTCCATATGCGCTGCGAAATGCGTAGCGATGAATCCAATTTCATCTTGTGTAGCCTTTACTTTGTAACGACTCTCTAGCATGTTTGCGAACTTAATGGAGATATTAAATATCTCTGGATATTTCGCACTAATCTCTTGTACCAAAGGATTATCGAAAGAAATACTTTGATGCAAGCGATCCACCAATAAGGATACATGGGCAAACAAACTCTGTATAAAATCACGATCTTTTAGAAATGCAGTTTCATATTGTGCATCCGCTTCTTCTAAGAATTTCAAGATATCTTCTTTTAATTCATCATCATAATTTAAGGTCACTGTTTTAGGTTTGGTTTTCATACGCAAGTATTCTGCGATATCCGCAACTTCCCCACGATTGATATCAAGACTACTAATACGCTCTATTTCCTCTTTTAAGCTCATGGCAATATCAATATATTGCGAATTATTAAGGGATACTTGTTCATCATTTACAAATCCATTTTTACATAACGCAATTGTAATTTTTAAATAACGATCCAGTTTCATCATCTCTGCGTAATTGGTACTAAGATCATAAGTACGTAATAGTTCAATCAATTTCTTATCGATCAACTTCATTTTTTCTTTATCAATAAGTTCATCGATTTTTTCTTCCACATAGTCATCTTGATCCATCAAGTCCATCAATAAGGTTTTGCGGTTATGATAATCGCCTTCTACACAGATTCCAAAATGTGCTTTGCGATTCAAACATAATTCATATTGTGCTAATCGCTCTTCTACTTTGTTCATATCGAGTTTGATCATGGATCTGCTAATTTGTAAGTCATCTGCTAAATCATCTTGTTTTTGATAAGATGGTTGTGATAACAATCGAGTCAAAATCACAAGGATTCGATCTTTGATAGGACTTGTTTGAATATCTTCATCTTGTAGAAAATCAAGCAACTTTTCTTTATCTACAATTTTTAAATAATATCCTTCTTTACGCTTCAATAATATTTCAAATCCATTTTTCTTTGAAACTTGGGTTAAATACTTTATATCATTACTAATGGTTCTCGCACTTACTTGATAACGTTGTGCTAAGTAATCCAAGCTACAATATGCTTTGCTATCCATTAAATCTCTTACAATATTCTTTTCTCTCATAGTTCCTCCTTTCTGTCTATGTGTAAGCGTTAACAGCTTTACATTGACAGTATACCTTGATATTGAAAAATCGAAAAGATTAACAATTTCCATTAAAACATGAAATCATTATCTATATATTTGACATGATTGTATGTACTGCATTCGCAACAATAGATTAGAAAAAGGATACAAAGAGTATCCTTCCTCTAATCTATTCAAATTGAAATCCTTGTTTTATTGCATATAATGCATATGCTTTTAAGAAAGCGTCGGGAAACATTGCACATAACAATTCTGTTTCGCGACTTTGATCACTGGTTGCTTTTGTTACATAATGATAAATGTAACTTAACAATCCTTGAGAAGATTCTCCTTTTAAGCTTTCCAATGATTCTTTAATGCCAAGTTTACTATGTTCATCTCGATGAAAAGTAGTAACGTTATGATCTGCGATTTGTAAGACTTCTTCAACGAGTTCATTGAAGTTTCTTATTTCTAAATCATCAATTTCAAAATCAAACGCGATACGCTCTATTAGTGCTAAAAACGGATGTTCATAGGTTTGATAATCTTCCAACGCATGTTTGATTTCATGATCTACCACTTTCTTCGTTAGTAGTTTCATTTTATCTCTAACCAAAATAACATCTATGTTAAAGAATGCATCTTCCATCTTATCTTCAAAATCTGAAATACATTCTGTTTCCGTAAGAGGAAATGTATAAATGTATCCCCAATATTTACCAAACGCTTTCATCGCATCTTGATAACCTAATTTCATATTACGCTCAATGCGATCTTTTTCAAACAATAGAAAGCTTCCTAATGGTACATAAGGTTCGATATAAATCGTATCTGGTTGTGGTTTGTGTACTTGATATTTCCCAATACTCTTTAAATCCACCGCAACAATTTCTTCAGCACCCATAGCACGTGCCAATTCAATTGGTACATTATCATGGTATCCACCATCGATGAATTTTTCATCGTTGATGATTTTCATAGGAAATGCTGGGAAACAAGAAGCACTTGCGATAATATAATCTACTACATCTATTTCACTCATATCTTTTTTTAACATAGGTTGTGCACAGTGTTTTGAAAAATTAACAGTCATACAACCATAATCCAATTTGCTTTCAAAAAACTTCTTAGGATCGTACATATTTTTTACAATTTCTACAAACGGAGATATATCTGCCCCTTTATGATGCAGATAACTTGATAAAAAATCGATATACTTTCCTTTTTGTGACATGATAAGTTCGATATCCATATCCATATTAACACCATTGACCATGACATCCTCTACACTTAAATGTTCCCATAACTGAAGTGCTTTTTCATAATCATCTTGTACAACAAGCACTCCAATAAGTGCACCAATACTTGTACCAGTGACAATATCAAACTTCATGTCCAATTCATTTAAAGCTTTCCAAACACCTATTTCATAGGCCCCCTTGCTACCGCCACCCCCTAGTACCAATGCCTTTTTCATACGTCTTCCTCCATATCACATAAGGTTAATGAACTTGTTGTAATCGCAGACATACCACTTTGAAGGCAAGTAGCCACATCTTCTTTGGTTTTGATAAGACCACCTGCAATCAGTGGTACATCACAATACTTTTGCATCATAGCTTTCGCATTAGGAATAATTCCAGGGAGTATTTCTACATAATCTGGTTTTAATGTTTCTGCCAATTGTGCACTCTTTAGTAAAGAGCGAGAATCGATAAGAAACACCCTTAGAATAGAAACCGCATGATTCGCTTTTGCGGCTTCGATTGCTTTAGGTTTTGTAGATATAATTCCATCTGCTCGTAACTTTTGACACATATATTGTGTTCCAAAGGTATCATTTTGGACTCCTTTAATCAAGTCCATGTGTACAATCCCCTTTTTATCATGTGCATGTAATTTCATAAAGAGTTCTTCCATAAAGTTGATATGAAAATCCATAAGAATACACCAACAATGTTTTCCAACTAAGAACTTTTCAAATGTTTTCCAATCCGATATCACAGGGATTATCTTTTGATCAATCAAGTTATTTCCTCATTTCCATTGATCTAGAAGCTAGTAAATCCGCACCACTATCCGCGATATTTTTCACAAGAATATCACCTACTTGAATAGGAGCTTTCACCTCTAGTGTTTTGCATACATTCATTATATCAAAAATTTTACTTTTTGGGATATTTTGTGAACTAATAACTGGCAATAATGGATGTAAACCATCATGAATTCTTACGGTAGTGGTAATCATTCGCATAGGACAGCTTAATTCGCTAATCGCAAATGCTTTTCCTCTTGGACAAGTATTCCCCGTAACAGAAACAACTTCTTCATTATCAAGCTCAATTTCTAAATGACAACTCATCGGACATACGATGCAATCTAGTTCTTTTCTCATAATTCATTCACCTCCACGCTTACTTCTTGGGTTAACGTTCCTAAATCTTCTTTCTTCACTTTGATACGTTCCATTTCTGCTGGCAATAAGTATCTTTTCTTAATCGTTTTAATAATGCGTTCTCCATCTTTTATAACTACCTCTACATGCTTACAAGGAAGTGTTGGTCGAAAACAAATTGTGATATCTTTTTGAGGCGTGGATGATACATATTGAGGCATTACATAAGATACACCTTGTTTTGCGATACAACGAATATCACGACTTCCTCGTACTTGATGAAGGATATCATTGGCGGCACTCTCTCCTGCTTCACTTGCCTCCATACTCACATAATCCACAATATCATGCACATGCAAAGCATTTCCACATGCATAAACATGAGGAATATTGGTTTCAAAATATTCATTTACAACCGCACCTTTGGTTCTTGCATCTAATGTAATCCCTGCACTTACTCCAAGTTCATTCTCTG
>JAVWJF010000014.1:0-20299 GCA_036639195.1 Longicatena sp. | reverse complement strand
AAAAAGATGATGGGAATGTCGCTGTTCTTTACTACAATTATAGTGATACGTATATTTCTACCGTACGTAGTGCATTGGACAAAGAATTGGATGCTGCTGGTGTGAAATACCAAGACTATGATGGTAATAATAACCAAACAACACAAACAGAACAAGTGACAACAGCAATTACCAAAGGGGCAAAAGCATTGGTTGTAAATATTGTAAATACAAGTAGTGATGATGCGGCTAATGGAATTGTTGCCGAAGCTAAAAAAGCTGGAATTCCAGTTATCTTCTTTAACCGTGAAGTTTCTAGTGATGTTGTAAAATCATATGAAGATTGTGCCTTTGTAGGAACAGATGCTGCAGAAGCAGGACACTTACAAGGAAAAATGATTGGTGATTATTTGTTAAAGGATTATGACAAATATGATTTGAATAAAGATGGAAAAATTTCATACATCATGATGATGGGTGAAAAAGGAAACAAAGAAGCAATCTATCGTACACAATATTCTGTAGAAGATGCTAACAAAGTATTAGCAGATGCTGGAAAACCTGCTTTAGAATTCTACGATGCTGCAAACACTGACAAATATTTAGTAGACAAAGAAGGTAAATGGTCTGCACAAGCTGCAACTGAATATATGGGTACTGCATTATCTTCTTATAGCGAAGATAACAAAAACATGATCGAATTAGCAATCTGTAACAATGATGGTATGGCTGAAGGTGTTGTAACTGCACTTGCTACAGCTGGATACAACACTGGTGGAGATAAATTCATTCCTGTATTTGGTGTTGATGCTACAGATGCTGCAAAAGATTTAATTAAAGCTGGTAAAATGCAT
This sequence comes from Longicatena sp., assembly GCA_036639195.1. Taxonomy (GTDB): domain Bacteria; phylum Bacillota_I; class Bacilli_A; order Erysipelotrichales; family Erysipelotrichaceae; genus JAVWJF01. The sequence continues at coordinate 19,466 of JAVWJF010000014.1, read as the reverse complement.
GGAACTATCAAACAAGATGCTGAAGGTATGGCAAAAGCTATCGCATTGTTAGTAGGAAATGCAAATGGTGATAAAGCTTTAATGGATGGAACTAAAGATTACAATGTTGACAAAGATGTTGCTAAAATCCGTATTGCGTACGCACAATATTTAGGAGAATAACGAACTAAAAGTAGCAAATGGGACATTTTAGAAATGAATGTCCCATTTCTAATTTATAGGCAAGGAGGTAAGGTATGAGCGATGTTTTATTAGAAATGAAAAACATTAGTAAAGAGTTCCCTGGAGTAAAAGCGCTAGATGATGTTTCGTTGACTGTTAAAAGAGGATCTGTGCATGCTTTGATGGGGGAAAATGGTGCGGGAAAATCCACATTGATGAAATGCCTCTTTGGGATGTATTCTAAAGATGCTGGAACCATTATTTTAGAAGGTCAAGAAATTAACTTTAAGAATTCAAAAGATGCTTTGGAACATGGGGTTGCCATGGTGCATCAAGAATTAAACCAAGCATTGAAAAGAAATGTTATGGATAACATTTGGTTGGGAAGATACCCTACGAAATTTAAAATAATGACATCAGAATCTCAGATGTATAAAGACACAAAAGAAATCTTTAATGATTTGGGTATTGAAGTAGAACCAAAACGTATTATGAGTACCATGTCTGTTTCCAATCGACAAATGGTAGAAATCGCAAAAGCAGTATCCTATCATTCTAAAATTATTGTATTTGATGAACCTACATCCTCTATGAATGAACAAGAAGTTGAAAGACTGTTTAAAATTATCAATATGTTAAGAGATCGTGGATGTGGTATCGTTTATATTTCTCATAAGATGGAAGAAATTTTACAAATATCTGATGAAGTTACCATTATGCGAGATGGCAAATGGGTAGCTACAGAAGCCGCAAAAGATTTAACCATGGATAAAATCATTAAGCTGATGGTTGGTCGTGAACTAACCAATCGTTTCCCTCCAAAATTAAATGAAGTAGGAGAAAAGATTTTAGAAGTGGAAGGTTTAACTGGAATGTATAATAACATAAGAGATGTATCTTTCCATGTAAACCGTGGAGAAATCTTGGGGATTTCAGGATTAGATGGTGCTGGTAGAACAGAAGTATTAGAAACCTTATTTGGAACCATGAGTAAAAAATCAGGAACGATTACTTTAGATGGAAAAGTTATTAAGAATAAGAACTCTCTGGAATCTGTGAAAAATGGATTTGCATTATTAACGGAAGAGCGAAGAGCAACTGGTATCTTTAGTATTCTTACGATTTTAGAGAATACGACAATTTCCAACTTAAATAGTTATCGTAAAGCTCATTTGTATCTAGAAAATAAACAAATGAAAGCTGATACTGCTTGGGCTATCAATTCCTTGAAAATTAAGACACCTTCTCAAAAGACACAGATACGTGCTTTATCTGGAGGAAATCAACAGAAAGTAATCCTTGGACGTTGGTTGTTAACAAATCCAGATGTACTATTATTAGACGAGCCAACTCGAGGAATTGATGTTGGTGCAAAATATGAAATTTATCAATTGATTATTGAACTTGCTAGCAAAGGAAAAGCCGTCATTATGGTTTCCTCAGAAATGCCTGAATTATTAGGTGTATGTGATCGAATACTGGTAATGTCTGGTGGACAAGTTGCTGGAGAAGTAGTTGCAAAAGATACAACGCAAGAAGAGATTATGGCTCTTGCTACCAAATATGTGTAAAGGAGAACAAAGATATGACAAAAATATTTAGTAGAATAACACAGCAATATCATGATTTTATCGCATTAGAAAAGCAAGATAAAGTGTCATATATCAAAGAATTCCTCATTAATAATTCTTTATATATATTTATGATCATTGCTATCATATTTATTCAGATCAAGAGCCCTATGTTCTTATCAAAGAATTCTGTAATTAATATTATTTCTTTATCAGCTGCCAACTTACCAATTGCATTGGGTATTGCTGGATGTATCGTACTAACAGGTACCGACTTATCCGCAGGACGTATTGTTGGTTTAACAGCGTGTGTGGCCGCATCCCTATTACAGGCAACAGGTTATGCAAACAAGATGTTTATGGATTTAGAAACAATGCCTATTTTAGTAGTACTGATATTGGTATTGGCCATAGGTGCCCTGGTGGGGTTAGTAAATGGATTCTGTGTAGCGAAGTTTAGTCTACATCCATTCATTGTAACATTAGCTACACAGTTGATCGTATACGGTTTATTATTGATGTATTTGATGATTGGTACCAATCAAGGACAATCCATTTCAGGACTTGATATAGGATTCTCGACCGTAATAACAGGTTCTGTTATATCCATTGGTGGAACAGGGATTCCTAACTTTGTTTGGTATGCACTAATCATTACTGCAATTATGTGGTTTATTTGGAATAAAACAAAATTTGGAAAGAATATGTTTGCGGTTGGATCTAATCCAGAAGCAGCAAATGTATCCGGTGTAAATGTTGCGAAAACAATTATCCTTGTATTCGTATTAGCTGGTGTCATGTATGGTGTGACAGGATTCATTGAATCTGCACGTATTGGTTCCAATACAGCAGCTACAGGATTAAACTATGAACTTGATGCAATCGCAGCTTGTGTTATTGGTGGAGTATCCTTCGTTGGTGGTATTGGTAAAATTCGTGGTGTTATTATGGGAGTTGTCTTACTAAGATTGATCTTCGTTGGTTTGACATTCTTAAGTATCGATGCTAATATGCAATATATTATCAAAGGTTTGATTATTCTTATCGCTTGTGCGGTAGATATGCGTAAATATTTAGTAAGGAAGTAGATAACGTGGATGAAAAAGATTGCGTAAAAGAACAAACAGGAAAAAAAGTAAAGAACTGGGGAAATGGTGGAGGACTTTATCGTGGTGTGAAAGCATCCGTAAAAACACTGAACTATATTATTATAGGATTGGTAGCTGCGCTTATTGTAGTAGTTATATATTTATCTTCTACAAGTAGCTACACGACTAGTTTTGAAGTAAACGGAGGAGAACCAATCAAGGAAGTGCATAATAAATATGGGGATGTAGTGGAAGTAACTACACCTACCAAAACTGGCTATGAATTTGGTGGATGGTATCAAGATCAAGATTTAACAAAATCTTGGGATCTTCAAAAAGATACCGTGGAGGGTAGTATTACATTGTATGCGAAATGGATACCATCAAAGATTCATGTCATGTTTGATTTGAATGGTGGTACTGTGAATGATGAAGATGTTTCTGGTAGAGATGTTGTATTCCATGAGCCTTATGGTGCTCTTCCTACTCCTGAAAAAGATGGAGCAACATTTATCGGTTGGCAATACGATGGTATGATGATTACCAAAGACACACTTGTTACAATGAACGGAGAACATACTTTAAAAGCAATCTTTGAATAAACGTGAAAGACATGATACAAGAATGTATGATGTCTTTTTTTAAGAAAAGACAAGCATATCGTCTTATTCGTAAGGTATTCCCTTTCAATTACTTCATAATACAAAATAGTATTTTTTTCGACTTATAAGTATAAAAAGCTTTATAATAAAAAGTTTTCGACTTACAGGTCGAAAACTATTGATCAAGAACTTATATTAACCGATACTAATAGTAGATAAGAATTGAGGTGTTCAAGATGACAGAACGTATAGAAAGACCCATCTATTTGAATAAACTCATTGAGTTTAAAGATAAAGACATTGTAAAAATTGTTACAGGAATACGCCGTTGTGGTAGATCCACTCTTTTGGATTTGTACGAGGACTATTTATTAGTTAGTGGTGTTAAGAATGAAAATATCTTGCGCATGAACATGGAATCCTTAAAGCATAGAGATTTGCTAGAATATCTTGCTTTTTATGATTATGTGAGTCATCATATTGTAAAAGGTGAAAAGAACTATTTGATTTTTGATGAACTACAGGCTGTAACTGGATGGGAAAAGGCGATCGAATCTTTTCGCTTGGATTTTGATGTAGATATTTATATCACTGGCTCAAATGCTTTTTACTCTCAACGGAGTTTTCAACCTTGCTCTCTGGTAGGTATGTTGAGATACGCTTATTACCATTATCGTTTGCTGAATTCTTGACCTTTTATAATTTTGAGCCTAGTTTAACTATAGAGGATAAATTTCAAAAATACTTACAGTTTGGTGGTATGCCAATTTTAAGACAGTTTAATTTTAATACAGCACGAGTGAATGAAGTGTTGGAGGGAATATATTCCACGGTTGTTTTACGGGATGTATTGGAGAGAAATAAAGCCATTGATCAAGTTTTGCTAAGCAAATTAGTGATGTTTCTTGCAGATAATATTGGCAGTGTTACATCTCCAAACAATATTGGAAATGTGCTCTTAAACGAAGGTGATCTTGACTATAATAAAGGGAAACGCAGCATAGCAGGAAAAACTGTCGATAAGTATATTGGAATGTTGAAAAGTGCCTATATCTTCTATCCTGTAAGTAGGTTTGATATTAAGGGAAAACAACTTTTAAAAACGTTAGGAAAAAACTATATTATAGATTTAGGCTTTCGTAATATGTTGCTTGGATACCGTGATGTCGATCGCAAACACATATTAGAAAATATAGTTTTTCTTGAATTGATTCGCAGAAATTATCGTGTATCTATTGGTAAAATAGGTGAAACTGAGGTGGATTTCATAGCAGAGAAACCAAACGAAAAACGCTATATTCAAGTATGCGAAACCATGTCTGGAGAAGCCACTAGAAAACGAGAACTTCGCCCTTTAAGATTGATTGATGACAATTATGAGAAAATTGTATTGTCTATGGACAAGAGCTTCATTCAGTCCTATGAAGGAATCAAGGCAATAAATATCATTGATTTTCTTTTAGAAGAACAGAAATAATGTAACTTTATGATACAAACCGCGACTTCTTTGAATTGGCGTATTTCATTATATAATTGAATTTGTGTTAGAATAAGGTTGTTATGGACCAAAATAATGGAGGTGTCCTATGGAAAATACATTTCGTTCTGAATTTTGTGATGTAGTTTATCTAAAAAAAGACAACGTAGTTCTTTTAACATGGAAGAAATTCTGTTCTTTTGAAAACTATAGAAAGCCAACAATGTTTGCTTCTCATTTACTTAAACTTCATGAGGGAAGTAACTTTGTAATAGATGCTCGTAATGGATTCGAAGATGAAAAAGAAGATGTAGAGTGGGGGTTTCAAGTTTTATTACCAGATATGGCTCAATCTTCTTGTAAAATATGTGTTTTCATTTTGCAGAAAGTTCCAATGATTGAAGATGAGATAGATTTATGGAGTAAAGAATTCCAAAAATATTTTCAAGTATACAAAGTAGAATCTTATGAGGAAGCTTTGGGAAAGTTGAATTGATAAGTATAAAGTTCTTAAGTTGTTTATCATGAGGGGATTACATTACAAATCGTAAGTGAAGAGTTGAAGAACTACGATTGAACTATCGTCCTACTTTTGTTATAATGAAAACAACGTTGGGAGTGTGAGAAGATGAAGAAATAGATAATGAAAACAACACATCATAATATTTGTTTATTTGATCATTATCTATTTGCTCATAACCTTCAAGTGTGTATGAGAACTTTATAGTTCTTTTTCTTTTGGAGGTGACATCATGCTTACATTTAAAAACATAACATTAAAAGATTTAAAAAATCATATTTTTATCGAGAATTTTAATTATTCCCTAGGAAATCAAGACAAAGTAGGGATTATAGGAGAAGAGGGGAATGGAAAGTCCACTTTTCTTAAGGCAATCTATGACAAAGCATGGATTGAAGATTATATGGTTATGAGCGGAGATATAAAAAGCGATTTCAAGCATATTGGATATTTACCACAACAATTACCACAAGCATGGATGAATTGTACTGTGTTTGAGTATTTATTAAAAAATAAACCTGAAGAAGATATCCCATATGAACGTTATAATGATTTAAAAGAACTAGAAATATTATGTAAAGATTTAAAATTGAATGTGTCTGTTTTACAAAACGAACAAATCATGAATTCTTTAAGTGGTGGGGAAAAAGTAAAGGTACAGATGATGAAGTTACTAGCATCCCATGTGGACCTACTATTGTTAGATGAACCTACCAATGATTTAGATATTCACACGTTGGAGTGGATGGAAAATTTTATCAGAGAAAGCAATCTTCCGATTATGTTTATATCGCATGATAGTACCTTGTTAAATAATGCGGCGAATGTAATTCTGCATTTTGAACAAGTAAACAAACAGAGCAAGTGTAGATACACTGTATATCGAGGAACGTATAATGAATATGTTTCTCAACGTCATTCAAAATTAACGAAAGATATACAAGTTGCGCATAAAGAGAAACAAGAATATACCAAGAGAAAGATAAAGCTTAACGATCAAATGAATGCTGTACATGATGCCTTAAACGATACGGTACGAAATCCTGGTGTTGCGGCATCATTAAAGAGTAAAATGTCGAACATAAAGTCACAAGAAAAACGTTTTGAAAAAGAAAGCTACAGTAAAGTGGATTCTACAGAAGAAGCGATACAAATCTTTTTTGAAGATGTAAATGCAATTTCTTCAAAGATAATTCTCGAACTTCAAATGGATACACTCATGATAGAAGAGCGTGTTCTGATACGAGATATTGATATCTTAGTGAAGGGTAAAGATAAAGTTGTTTTTATTGGAGATAATGGATGTGGGAAGAGTATCTTGATGAAGGATATGCACAATAGATTAAAACAAAGAAGTGATATTTGTTTAGGGTATATGCCACAAAATTACGCAGACTTAATGGATATGTCTATGACACCTATTGAATTTTTAATGACATCTGGAGATAAAGAAGATATTACAAGATGTAGAGATTTACTAGGTTCGATGAAGTTTACTTCGGAGGAAATGCTCCACTCTATAAAAAATACAAGCGAGGGTCAAAAGGCAAAACTTTATATACTTAGGTTTATTAAAGAAAAGTGTAATGTTTTATTACTGGATGAGCCAACGCGTAATTTATCACCTTTAAGTGCACCAGTCATAATAGATGTTTTGAAGAAATATCAAGGTTGTATTATTTCTGTATCACATGATCGAACGTTCATAGAAGAGGTGTTTGATACTAGGTACTATATCGAAAATCAAGAGATACAAATGCAGAAAATTACATAACGATGAATCAAATAATTAAGAAGAACAATTTTATTGTCTTCCTATGAAATTCTGAATTGCCTTATGTTTTCTATTTGTGTATACTAAAGAAAACGGGGACTTAATGGTGGAGGTAAATAGGAGAACATAATGATAGAAGCAATTAGTGAGAAGACCATTAAGCTATTATTAAAATGCAAGGAACCTATTACATCCAAAGAAATAGCAAAAGAAATAGGAATGTCGGAATCAAGTGTAAAACATAATATGAAAGAAGTAAGAGCGATTATTTCTTCTTGTCATGCGACATTGAATTCAATATCTGGAAAAGGTCTTTTGTTGGAATGTAGTGAGGAACAAAAAAATGCATTATATGAATTGATCGATGAACAACGTGATAAAGCAACATCTTTCAACTATAGAAGAAATTATATTTTAAAAATACTATTTCAAGGTGAAAGTGATTATACCATACAGATATTTGCGGATGATTTAGGGGTTGGAAAGAATGTTGTCATTAAGGATCTTGAGTCTATTGAAAAATGGCTTGGTTTCTTTGATATTAGTTTGATTCGTATCCGTAATCGTGGCGTTATGATAGAAGGAAAAGAATTCGATATACGTCAAGCAATCATCTATAATAACTCTTCTTTAATGGATAATATGGAAATGGACTTAAGACGTCCTGATGATTTAGACTTTCGAGTGTCAAAAACGTTTTACAACTATTTCAGAAAAATATATAGTGACATTGATATTTATCATATCCAAAATTTGCTGTTGAAAGAAGAACACGAATTGGATTATCATTTTGAAGATGTTTCCTTTATCCAATTGATGGAGTACATATGTGTTTCTATCTACCGAATTAAGGAATATCATGTAATCAAAGAACATACTCTTTTACATAGTTGTCGTGTGGTAGATGCGACAATCGAAGCAGCAAAGCATTTGTTATATAGTGAAATACAGGAAGATAACATAGATTTGAAACAAGAGATACGTTGCATGGCAGCAGAGTTTACGCTGTATGGTGCATATGAAGATGCATTGAGTGATAGCTTCCCAGATGATGAAATATATGAACAAACAGCAAGACAATTTCTAGACTATTTACAAAATATCATAATGAATCGTAAAATCTTAGTTAATAAAAATTTGATTAACGATATTACGTTATTGTTTAAGAAAAAGAAAATGCAAAAGAGTTATCAAACCATTAACAGCAACTATTTAAAGTATGATGTAAAACAACAATTACCAAGCTTATATGGAATTGTGCTCGCAAATGTGGAAACATTAGAAACATCATTACATGTGAAATTTACAGAGAATGATATTGTATATATCGTAATGTTAATCGATAATGCAATTGAAGATGTAACGGATGAATTAAGTATCTTGATGATTACATCCTTTGATGAAAATACCGCAACGTATCTTAAAAATAAGATACGAAGAAGTATATCTAATATAGCCATCAAAGATACAATTCACCCAGAAGACTTCAAAGAAGAATATGTGGACACATATTATATTGTTTTAACGACTGTTTTGATGGAACAAGAAAATGTTCTAAAAATTTCTCGTCGTGTAGACTCCTATGATTTGGATTTAATAGCGCGTGAAGTTGAACACAAGCAGCGTATTAAACAGAAAATTCTAACTAGAAGTCAACAATTATTCAATGAAGATTTGATCTGTTTTAACTTTAAGGCAAAACGGAAAGAAGATATATTTGAAAAAGGAGTGAAGTTGTTATTACAGCAGGGTTATACAACTGAGAAATTTTATGATATTCTCATGCAACGTGAAAACTTTATTTCTACAGCAATTGGAAATGGTGTAGCGATTCCGCATGGATATAAAAAGGAAATTTATCGAAGTGGGGTTGCTGTATTTAAACTTGATCGCCCGATTGATTGGAATGAAAAAGAAAAGGTTGAAATTGTTTTTATCATCGCAGTTGAACTTGAAGACCCAAAAGAAATATATGAATTCTTTGCGAAATTCTATGCCTTGATCGATGATCAACAACGACTTCAACAAATATTACATGCCAGAAATAAACATGATATTTTTCTTGCGATTGAAGATATTGGGGAATTAAAACGTTAAGAAATAATGGTATAAAACACGAGTTTCAAGATTAAATTATGAAATATGAAGAATAATTTTTGCGATAAACAGTCATTATAGGTGATGTTTATCGCCTTTTTTTAATTTCGTTTAAAATTGAACGAAGGTTCGTGCAAAATGAGGTTTTTTGAAAGTGGAAAATGTGTAGCGACTTATATTAAACTAGGGTTGTAAAGAAAAACTGAAAGCGCATTCAAACATTCTTGCATGAAGAAAGGTGGTTTAATGAAAAGATGAAATTTGGTGTAGACACCTTTATTTGGAGTGAAGTATTTTCCAAAAAAGATTTATGGGTGATTCAAAAAGCGGATGAACTTGGATTTAAAGTCATCGATATTGCGATTGCACACCCTGAAACATTTCCAACAGAAGAAGTAATCAATGAATTAGCAAAAACGAAGTTAGAAGTAGTTACGACAACAACCTTAGGTGCAGATACGAATTTGATATCAGAAGATGCTTCTATACGTAGAGCGGGAATTGCCTCCCTTAAAACTCTAGTGGATATCAACAAGGCCTTAGGATCTAACATCCTTGGTGGTGTAAATTATGCTGGATGGGGTTGCTTAAGTGGGAAACCAAGAACTGAGATAGAGTGGAAAAACTCTGTGGAAGCGATGCGTGAAGTTGCTCAATATGCAAAAGAAACATATCCAGAATTACGTATTTGTGTAGAACCAGTCAATCGGTTTGAAACACATTTTATCAACACTGCAGAAGATGGAGTTCAATATTGTAAGGATGTTGGTACTGGTAATATGGGTGTCCATTTGGACTGTTTCCATATGATACGAGAAGAAACAAGCTATCGTGAAGCGGTACAAACATGTGGAAAAGAATATCTTGGTTATGTTCATGTTTGTGAAAATAATCGAGGAATTCCAGGTACTGGATTGGTACCATGGGTTGAGTTCTTCACAGCTCTTCATGACATTGGATACAACGGACCATGTGTAATTGAATCTTTTGATCCAAGCTTTGAAGAATTGAATGCAAATTGTGCAATTTGGCGTAAATTTGCGGATACAGGAGAAGAATTGGCAGTACAAGGTCTTGCGAACCTTACCAAAATTGCAGATGAACTAGGTTACTAGAAAGAAAAGAGGAGGAATGTAACAATGTTAGTAAACATGAAACAGATTTTAGAAGAAGCAGAAAAAGGGCAATATGCGATTGGATGTATCAACACACCAAACTTAGAAACATTAAGAGCGGTCGTAGATGCAGCAGAAGAATTAAACGTACCAATTATCATAGACCATGCACAAGTACATGATCCATTGATTCCAATTGAATCCATTGGGCCACAAATGGTAGCTTATGCAAAACAAGCGAAAGTTCCAGTGTGTGTACATTTGGATCATGGTAGTGATTACAACTTTGTAATGCGTGCCATTCGTTGTGGCTTTAGTAGTATTATGTATGATTTAAGTGCTCTGCCATTTGAAGAGAATATGGCAAAACTAAAAGAGTTTACAAAGATTGCTCATGATTTAGATATCACAGTAGAAGCAGAATTAGGGATAATGACAAGTACAGAAGAAGATTCACATGGTGGTGAAGTTGTTGGATGGACACATGAAACAATCAAGAAGACATTTACAGATCCAAAACAAGCTGCACAGTTTGCAGAAGAAACAGGCGTGGATGCACTTGCTGTATGTTTCGGTACAGCGCATGGAATCTATGCAGAACCACCACTACTAGATATTGAACGTGTAAAAGAAATTCGTAAGTTGATGCCAAAAGATTCACGTGTGGTAATGCATGGAGGAAGTGGAGTTGATGATGATCAAGTGCGTGCAGCAATTAGCGCAGGATGTTCAAAAGTTAACTACTACAGTTATATGGCAACCGCATGTAGCAAACATATTCAAGAATACTTAAATGAACGAGATGGAAAAGCCTTCTGGCACGAAGTAGAAGAAGAAAGTTATACATTCATGAAAGAATACGCAAAACAAGTGATGACGGTCTTCTTGAACGGAAAATAATTGTTTATGGAACACGTAAACTTAGCAGAGGTCTTCATACAGGAGGCAGTGGTATTAGATCATGAACCATTTTCATCGAAGGAAGCAATGTTTGATTACATGGCAGAACGTTTTGTGAAAGCCGGTATCGTAAGCGATAAAGATGCCTATATTCGCTCCTTATTGGATAGAGAAGAACTAGGCCCAACCTATATGGGAAACTATATTGGTCTTCCTCATGGGAAATGTGAGCAAGTACTTCAATCAGGCATCGGTTTCTGTCGCTGTAAAGAACCATTTATATATAAAACAAATGGCGAAGAAGGCGAAGTAAAATACGTGTTCATGTTAGCAATTGCTGGAACACAAAGTGGTGAACAATATATGCGTGTTTTAGCAACACTAGCTGGTCTATTAGTACATGATGATTTCATAGATGTACTAGAACATTGTCAAACATATGAAGAACTATTAGAAGAAGTAAAAAAACGTAACGAATAAGAGGTGAAAAGTATGAAAATAGTTGCAGTTACGTCTTGTGCTACAGGGATTGCACACACCTATATGGCTGCCGAAGCAATTAAAAAAATATGCAAAGAAAAAGGGCATGAATGTAAGGTAGAAATGCAGGGAGCATTAGGGATTGAAAATAAATTAAAAGATAAAGAAATTGCAGAAGCAGATTTGATTATCTTCGCAAATGATGTAGGGATTTCTAAATCTGATCGTTTTAAGGGGTATGAGGAAAAGACGAAAAAAACGACACCTCATGCGGTGATTAAAGATCCAAATATTATCTTTGAAGAAATGTAAAGAAAAGGAGAAAAGAAAATGAAAGAAAAATTACATGAAATACAAGAGGCGCTATTAACTGGTGTTTCTTACATGCTTCCATTTGTTATTGCTGGGGGAATTATGATTGCTTTGGGGTTTGCTTTAGGCGGATATGACATTCCAAATTCAGTTGCACAAGGTGAAAACTTTGCGTCTACTGTATTCTGGTTAGGAAAAGCTGCATTTGGTCTTATGGTTCCAGTGTTAGGTGCTTATGTTGCATATAGCATTGCTGATAAACCAGGTATTGCTGTTGGTATGGTTGGTGGTTGGATGGCTACCGATCCATGGGGACTTGGTCAAGCATCTGGGTTTTTAGGAGCATTGATTGCTGGTATCATCGCTGGGTATTTAGTGAACTTATTGAAGAAAATTCCTGTTCCAGGAAGTCTACGTTCTTTATTGCCAACCTTGGTAATTCCTGTGTTAGGTGTTGGTATCATCGGTTTATTGATGTTCTATGTTGTAGGTACTCCAATTGCGGCAGTTACAGGAGCATTAACAGATTTCTTAAATAATATGGGAACTGGAAACTTAGTATTACTTGGTATTATCCAAGGTTGTATGCTTGCCTTTGATATGGGTGGTCCTTGTAATAAGGTTGCATATGCATTCGCATTAGCTGCTATGGATACAGGAAACTATATGCCAATGGCTGCAAACTTCGTAGGAAGTATGGCACCTCCATTGGGACTTGCTATTGCTATCTTAATTGCGAAAAAGAAATTTACAAAATCAGATCAAGCTGCAGTTCCTGGGTTATTTGCAGGTGCATTTGGTATGATTACTGAATTTGCAATTCCATTTGCTGCTGCAGAACCATTACGTGTTATTCCATCATTGATGGTTGGTTCTGGTGTAGGGTGTGCATTGTCTTATGTATTTGGTTTAACAATGAAAGCACCACATGGAGGATTGTTCGTTTTATTTGCATTAAATAACGTGATTCTATTCTTGTTAGCTCTTATTGTGGCAGGAGCAGTTACTGCAGCGTTACTCATTATCTTAAAGAAAAATAAAGCAGTTGAAGCAACGGAAGAATAAGAGGAGAAAAAAGAATGGCAAAATTATTTGATATCATGGGAAACTTCCCATTTAAAGTAGAAGACAAGAAACCAATGTTGATTCGTAAACAGGATTATTCCACTGCTTTATATCCACCCAATAACGCATTTACATCGGATAACACATTTACGATGGTAACTACAGATACCTTTATGCTTGGTATTTATGAATTAGGTCCAGGTGGTGTATTTGCACCATTGGATATTCATCCAGGAGATGAATCCTATTATATCTTAAATGGTCCTGTACTACAGCGTAGTGGAAATGGACAGTTTGCGTATTTGGAAACTGGAGAAGGTTTGTTCATGCCAGAAGGAGCGTGGCATTGTTGTCATAACTTCTCAAATGAAAAAGCAAGAATCCTATATTTCATCACACCAAAGGCATGGAGTGAACAAATTCCACCAGCAGTCATTCCAAGCGATGAAGAAACAAAATTCTATAAAGGACCAAACAATGCGAACTTGCCAGATATGCGTGGTAAAATCCAAGATATCTCTCGTCAAGGTTGTACAGATGATATTGGTTCATGGCCTGTAGATCCAAGTGAAGCTAGAAAAACAGGTGCAGTATATGCGGTACGTGATTTTGAAAAACTCAACAATGTACATGGTACAAAGCATCCAATGCTCATGCGTTTTATCACAAGTAATGACTATGGTCATTTTGGAGAGTTTATATTACCAGCAGGTGGATATGGCCCAAGATGTTCCGATCCTGATACACATGAGGGAGATGCCGCAATATATTGTGTTGAAGGTCCAGTGACTGTTAATCTTGTGGATTTAGAAGAAAGCTTTGTCTTAGAATGTGAAGATACCTTCTTTATTCCAGCAGGTGTTAAATATCAGTTAGTAAACTTTGAAAATCATCCTGTGAAAACGGTATTCGCAATTACGAAGCTGTAGGTGAGTGAGCGAACCGTAACATAAATACGGTTCGCTTTTTTAAGAAAAGGAAGGTATTGTATGAAGATTGTGATTGGCTGTGATGAGGCAGCGTATAGATTAAAAGAAACTTTGAAATCGTATTTAATAGAGGCAGGACATAGCATTGAAGATGTAGGGGTGTTCAATGAAGAACCTGCTATGTATCCAGATATTGCGAACTCTGTATGTCAAAAGATTTGTGATCAAACATGTGAAAGAGGATTGTTGTTGTGTGGGACAGGGATTGGTATGGCAATTACTGCCAATAAGGTTCCAGGTATTCGTGCAGCAGTAGGACATGATTTGTTTTCTGTAGAACGTAGTGTACGATCTAATGATTGTCAAATTCTATGTATGGGAGCGCGCGTGATAGCTCCAGAATATGCGAAATTATTATTGGATCGTTGGTTAACTTGTAGCTTTGATGGAGGTAAGAGTACCTCTAAAGTAGAGAGAATCATGGAAATAGAAAAGAACTATCGATAGGAGGTGAACAATATGCAAAGAATTATAAATGATCCCAATAGAGTCGTTGAAGATATGTTAAAAGGCTTTGAGAAATGTCATCAAGATATACTTCATGTTAGTAAAAAGAATCCTCGTGTTGTCGTGGCAAATGGAGTCAAAGATAAACAAAAGGTAGGCGTAGTGACTGGAGGAGGAAGTGGGCATAAACCAGCCTTCATTGGATATTGTGGTAAGCATATGGTAGATGGTGTCGCAGTAGGGGAAATCTTTTCATCACCAACAGCAAAAAGCTTCTATGATGCAATATGTGAAGTGGATCAAGGCATGGGAGTTGCGGTTTTGTATGGAAATTATGCAGGCGACAACATGAATGTAAAAATGGCAATGGATATGGCAGATGATGATGACATTGTGGTAAAGACAGTAGTAGCAAATGATGATGTCGCAAGTGCACCAAAAGAAGAAATACAGAAACGAAGAGGAGTAGCTGGAGAAATCTTCATGTGGAAAGTAGGGGGTGCAAAAGCAAGTATGGGAGCTACTCTTGAAGAAGTCATTGCATCTGCACAAAAAGCAATTGATAATACAAGAAGTGTAGGTGTAGGATTAGGGCCTTGTACAATACCAGCCAATGGAAAACCAAACTTTGATATCAAAGCAGGTACGATGGAATTTGGAATAGGACATCATGGAGAACCAGGAGTACGTATTGAAAAACTAGGGACAGCAAAAGAAATGGCAAAAGAAATGGTGGATATGGTCGTGGGTGATGTACCTTTTACAAAGGGAGATGAAGTCGCTGTACTTGTATCTGGATTAGGGGCAACACCAGTCATGGAACAATATATTTATTACGATGAAGTAGAGAATTTAATGAGGGAAAAAGGCATTGTAGTATATCGAAGTTATGTAGGGAATTACTTTACATCATTAGAGATGAATGGAGTAACATTAACCGTGATGAAACTTGATGAAGAATTAAAAGAATGCCTTGATATGGAATGTGAATGCGTTGGTTTAACGCAGATGAGGAAATGACATGGAATACATAAAGAATGAGAACCAAGGAAAGATTGCGTTAGCCATATGTGAAGCCATACATGTAAATGCAAGTTATCTAAGTGAAATCGATGGAGCAACTGGTGATGGAGATCATGGAGTCAATATGAACAAGGGATTTTTAATGGCAAAAGAAAGACTAAGTGAAGAGATGAGCTTCACAGAGTCAATGAAAGTCATATCAAGAACCCTAGTGGAAGATATTGGTGGAAGCATGGGACCAATCTATGGAACAATGTTTTCAAAGCTAAGTAAGGCAACGAAAGGCAAGGATGAAATAAGCAAAGAAGTGTTATTAGAAGCATTCCAATTAGCATTACAAGGACTATGCGATTTAGCAGGTGCTAAGGTTGGGGATAAGACATTGATTGATACTTTAGATCCAGCAATAAACTCTTATAAAAAAGCAATAGAAAGTGAAGCAGATTTTAAGACTTCTTTAGACGCCTTAAAAGAAGGAGCAGAAGCTGGTAAAGAAAACACAAAGAACTTAGTCGCAAAAATAGGAAGAGCTGCACGCTTAGGTGAGAGAAGCAGAGGGTTCTTAGATGCGGGAGCAACAAGCTGTTGTATTATCATAAAGACAATGGCAAAAGCAATGCAAGAAGATATTTCAGAAAGATAAGGGAGATGAAGGTAGAAATGATCTATATTTCTACTTTTTTTTGTAGTTATTCTACAAATAATGTGATAAAAACTCACATCAATAAACGAAAGTAAATGTTTTACAATTATTGGTTGCATGCGCAACCAATGTGGTGTATACTTACATAGTTGTTTATGCAACTAATTATACAGGAGGTAACATCGATGAGGGAACTTAGCAAATATGTATCCATGATGTATCGGTATGGTCAGATCTTTTATGATGAAACATTGCATCCCTATGAAATTGGATGTGGTCAACAGTTTTTCTTGTTGCGCATTCATGAACAGCCTGGTATTTCTCAATACGGATTAGCTGAAAAAGGCTATTTTGATAAAGGGACAACAGCAAGGGCTGTAAAAAAACTAGAAGAGCTAGGTTATATCACTCGTAAGATAGATGAACAAGATCATCGTATTACTCGACTGTATGTAACAGAAAAAGGGGAGCCGATAATTTCCATTATACGTACTATGTTAGATGATTGGCACAATGCGTTGATGGATGGCTTTAGCGAGGAAGAAAAAGAAATGGCAAATTCACTTTTGAAACGTCTAGGTGAAAATGCATCAAAAACAATAGGAAGAAGGTAAATTTATGGAACAGACAATGAAACCAAGAACAAAAAATCCATTAGGCTATCAACCAATTGGACATCTGTTAATGAAATTCGCGATACCTTCTGTGGTATCCATGCTTGTAAATGCATTATATAATATTGTGGATCAAATCTTTATAGGATTAGGAGTAGGTTACTTAGGAAATGCTGCTACTACAGTATCCTTCCCATTGCAAACTATTATATTAGCAATAGGGACTATGGTTGGGGCTGGAGCAAGTGCTTATGCAGCAATCAAATTAGGTGAAAAAAAAGAAGAAGAAGCAGAGAATACACTTGGGAATGCATTCGTAATGTTGGTAGGTATTGGACTTATCATCATGGTGGTAGGCCTTGTATTCTTAACTCCAATCCTAAACTTATTCGGAGCAACTGCGAAGAATTTGTCTTATTCTCAGGATTATGCAAGTGTTATATTAATCGGTACTATCTTTAATCTTTTGGGGATTGGTCTTAGCAATATGGCAAGAACGGATGGAAGTCCAAATATTGCGATGATATCCATGATTGCTGGTGCAGTCTTAAATACAATTTTAGATCCACTTTACATATTTGTATTTGGTTGGGGAGTTACCGGAGCCGCAATCGCAACTATTACTTCTCAAATTATTGGAGCCGTTATATTATTGTATTATTTCACAAAGAAAAGTACGATGCGCTTACGTTTTTCACATATGAAAATAAAAGGGGTATTGATAGGAAGTATCTTTACACTTGGATTTTCTAGCTGTATTACGCAAACTGCCGCAACTATTATGCAAGTGGTTATGAATAATTCTTTAGTATATTATGGCAATATGACGCCTACTACTGGAGATGTTGCACTTAGTGCAATGGGGATTGTATTGAAAATCAGTATGATTATCACTGCTATTTGTGTTGGTATTGGTATCGGTGCTCAACCGATTCTAGGGTTCAACAAAGGCGCAAATCAACCTAAGCGTATTAAGGCAACGTATAAACGAGCTGCCGCGATTGCGACAATTACATCGATTGTAGGATGGATCGTTTGTCTTGCAATACCAGGACTTATCCTAAAAATGTTTGGTGGTAATGATCCTGTATTTACTGAGTTTGCGATTAAAGCAATGCGTATTTATATGTTTGGTATCTTCTGTGCAGGTTTTCAAATTACAGCAACCAGCTATTTCCAAGCAACAGGACAACCTATGAAAGCTTCTATATTATCCATGATGAGACAGTTGATTTTATTAATACCATTGATCTTGATTCTTCCAATGGCATTTGGGTTAGAGGGTATTCTATACGCTGGACCAATTGCAGATATTACAAGTGGAATCATTGTGTTCGTATTTATTCATAAAGAAATGAAAAAATTAAGTGAACAGATAAAAAATGAACCAGGAGAAGAACTATGCGTATTCAATGATGAACTACAAACAGCATCTTAATTAATACGAAACGATATGTATTAGACGAAAGGATTGTTCCTTGTCTAAAACTATCGTTTTTTTGTTTTGTTTTATAATCCTGAAAAAAGACTGTGTAATTTTAAAAAATAACCGAAATATAACCTCTACTTTCATATAATATGGGTGTAAATAAGGCGGAGGTATTGTATATGTATAAAAAAATAAAGAAAATTCTAGTATGTTTGATGACGTTCGCATTAACTTTTCAAACAATGAATTTGGATGTTCTAGCGATAGATAGTAACACAAGTGTTGAATTGAATCCTGGAGAAGTCACACAAAATAAGACTGCTAAATGGGTAGATTATGGAAAAGGGATTGCGGAAATTTCTTTTGATGTAACTGGGAAAAATGCAGAAGAGCCACTTGATGTTGCAATTGTCTATGATAATTCAGGAAGTATGCAAAATTCACCTAATGATAATAAAACAGATAAAAATACATATCCAACCAGTCGTTGGAATTATGCTAGTAATGCCGCGAAACAATTATCAGCTAATTTGTTAAAGAATGCTAGTAACAATATAGCGTTCATTCCATTCTCTGATGTATTGATTGATGGGAATTCATTACACACTACTTTACCAGATTTCTTTGAGACTCACAAACTTGTCTATGATGAATTGGGACAACCCAATATTCCTGTTATGAGAGCCATCATTACTATGTATGGGCTTGTTGAGCGAGCAAAGGAAGAAGAAAAGCAGAAAGCTTTGGATGAATTTTACAAAAGTTGCTTTAATTATTTTGGAGTTACAAAAGAAGATTTAGCTGAAACAAACAATACACAAAATGCTTTAGTGCCTTTCACTAATAATTTAGCTACAGTAACAAATGCAATTGATAGTTTATATCCATCAAATTCTGGTCAAACAAATTATGAAGTAGCATTGAAAAAAGCTAAAGAATACTTAGAATCAAGCAATAACCGTAAAGTAATCTTAATGATTTCTGATGGAAAACCTAATTATGGTAATAACAACACAGCACTTGCAATCGCTGAAGAACTGAAAGCTTCTGGAGTTACAATTTATACAGTAGGTACAGGAATCAGTGAAGCAGACGCTACTATGTTGAAACAAATTGCTTCAAAAGATAGTGGTAAAACTTTATACACATCTGCAGATC
>JAVWJF010000013.1:0-20414 GCA_036639195.1 Longicatena sp. | reverse complement strand
TCGCAACTGCAAGTGCATCTACACCTGTTCTTTCTACAAACTCTTTTGCTTCTTTTACTTGTGTAAGTGCTTGTGAACCATCAATTACATATTGTTCACCAAAACCAACATGACCTAATTCTGCCTCTACATTTACACCAAGTGCATGAGCGATACGTACCATTTCTTTGACCTGAGCAATATTGTCTTCATATTCACAAAGTGATCGATCAATCATAATACTCGTACATCCTGCACGTAATCCTAACATGCATTCTTCAAACGTCTTTCCATGATCTAAGTTCCACACAACTGGAACACTTGCATTACTAGCCATGGCTATCACACTTTGTCCAAATGCTACAATATCTGGATTGGCAATAGGCGTTGTGTTTAAAATGATAGGAGATTTCATCTCCTCTGCTGCCTCTATGGCAGCGCGAAGATTATGTTCATTATCGATATTCGTAGCTGGTACTGCATAACCTTCTTTCTTTGCATTTGTTAAAACATCTTGAAGTGTAACTAACATTTTCTTTTCCCTAAGCGATTCTTCATCGTCCTTTCTGATTTAGTCGTAACGAATCATGACACGATATGTATTAGGCTCACATGCTTTTTCAAATGCCTTCATACCGTCTTCAAATGTATATGTTTCATCAATTACTTCATCCATATCAATCATTTGATAACGTATCAAACGTGTAGCTCGTTCATTATCATCAATATTTGGATTTAATGTTCCAATCAATTCAATTTCCTTACTATGGATAAGACCAAAATCTACTCCAATCTTATCTTTGCTATCTTGTGAACTATAGGCAATCAATCGCCCATAAGGTGCTAACATATCAATGGCATCTCCCCAAACAGATGCTGTAGGAATTGTATTAATGACTACCTCGGCCCCTAAACCATTGGTTAGCTCTTTCACACGTTCTACAACATTTTCTTTTGATGGATCTAAAACATAAGCAGCTCCATGTTCAATCGCTTTTCTTTTCCGTGCTTCATCCATTTCAGACACAATCACTCTTGCGCCTTTCATTTGAGCAAGCTTCAATTGAAAATAACCCATAATTCCCATGCCTATAATCACAACCGTATCTCCTAATTCAATTCTGGCCTTTTCAATACTGTGAATACAACATGCAAGGGGTTCTGTTAATGCAGCATGTGCCATATTAACATCCTCAGGAAGTTTGATCACTTGCCATGCCGGTATTGCTAGATATTCACTCAAACCTCCACCTAATATATTTCCATCTACATTCGCACGTTTAGGCATTTGCTTTTTGTTTTTACACTGTGTTCCTCTTCCACTTCGGTCGAGTTCACATTGGTTACAATATCCAGATGTGAAAATCACATTATCCCCAGGTTTTATTTCTACGACACCTTTTCCAACTGCTTCTACTACACCACTACATTCATGTCCTCCTAGAAATGGATATCCATAATTCCTTGTCCCTTTGTAAGTTCTTCGATCCACTGTGCACAATGAACAATACTTTGTTTTAAACAATACCTCGTAGTCATTTAGTACTGGCATCTGTAAATCTACAAACTCCAATTCATCTTTGTTTTTAATCAGTAGCGTCTTTGCTTTTTTCATTCCGTTTTCCTCCTCTCATTTCACAAACGCTATATCCCTATGAAACGGTTCTTACCGTTGAGATACTAATTCATATTTTTCCAGTTGTAATTCGTGTTCTGTTCATTTATAATCATATAGAAAACGGTTTCATAGTCAAATTGACAAAAACTGTTCCTGTGTGTCACACACGTGTTCGCGATGTAAGAGGGTTTTTACAAGATTTTTATAGAATTTTATATTTTTACTTCATTGTGTAACATAGAGTGTACATTTATTCTAATTGTGATAGAATAAATCTGCATAGTGTGTCATAAAAAACACGTGATTTGACACCAAAATGTATATAATTTCTAAGAAGGGGCGAAGGAAATGGAAAAAACGAGGAGAGATTTAATTTTAGAATCTGTTCGCAAGTATACCAGCGAAGGCATTCTAAACAACACGTTCAACTTTGATCAGTGTAATGCGTTTGACATTGCCTTAGATCACAAGCTTGATCGATCAAATGTATCCAGAATACTGAATCAGCTTTTTAACGAATTTTTGCTTATCAAAGTAGAAGGTAGACCTACGCTTTACTTATCGAAGGAAATTATAAGTGGACAGTTTCACTTCAATAATATCCCTCAGATAATCACAAATCGCGAAAGTCTGAAAAATCTATTTGTTTTCAACACGCCTAGTGAGGAACCCGTGTTGCGTAATGATCTTGATATCATTGGAAATGGATTTGAGGAATCTTTATCCTCCCTCATCGGGAAACTTTCACCAGCGATTTATTTTCATCAAAGCAATCCTTTATTGATTGCGATACAAGGGGAAAAGGGTGTTGGTAAAAAATACTTTTGTTCAAGACTATTTGATTTAGGAATCAAAACAAAACGATTCCCAAAAAAAAGTAAAATTTATACCATAGATTATCGTAGTGTTTGTGAAAACTTAGAGGGTTTTAAAGAACAAATTAGTCTACGAAGTATATCTATTATTGTGATTGAAATCTTCACAAAGTTCTCAGAGAATGATATCTACCGATTAAGGAATGATATCTTTCATATGTTTAGAAATGAAAACCGGCAGATGCCGATTCTTATGTTTCTTGTCGATAAGAGTGTCGATAATTTTGCGTACTTCTCGCAATTGACGCCTTACTTTGTACAATACCCAAACATACGCGAACGTACTGCCAAGGAAATGATTGAACTTGTCTTGACCTTTATTCAAGAAGAAGCAGATAATATCAACTTCCAAATAAAAGTTACTAGCAATGCGATTGCGTCCTTTATATGTGCAGATTATACATACAATTTATTTCAATTAAGGAATGAGATTATTTACTCCATCTCTAATAACTTATATTCAGCATCTTTAAGTGGTCATGATCCTATTATTTTAACGCATGAAAATGTATCAAAAAACATCATGAAAAATAATAGTTCATCGGATGTTTCTTTCTATGAACAAGTACAGACATCCTTATCACAACTCATTCCAGAAATCATTGATTTTTATCCAGGAAAAGAATGTGAACCATTGAAAACACTACGAAATACACAGTTAGCAAGTACGATGTTTATTACTCCTAAGCTTTCTACCATCACTGAAAAAGCAAGTGAAGACGTTGAAAATGCACGTACAAAATTATTGGATTCTTCCAGTATTGAAATGCATTCAAGACTGTACCAGGTATTGACTCCTGTATTTGCGAAAACAAAGATGAAATATGACAAGCAATTGATGAGTTTGTTGTATAAAAAAATCCAGAACATGCTGGACAATACTTTCGCTTATAATTTTTCATTGGACGATTTAAGCTATAAAGAAAGCACCCAATCCATGGAGGTCTCCAATAATATCATCGCAATTATTGAGAATAAATTCCAAATACACATGCTAGATGTATATGCGAGCTATATCAGAAATTATATTTACTATGCATTGAAATCGATTCGCTATGATAGTATTACAACACTGATTATTGCGCATGGAGAACGACTTGCGGAGAACTATGCCCAACATTTAAATAGGGTGATTCAAAATCGTTCTTTCTTCTCCTTTGATTATAATCTCTACTATCAACAGCACGATATAAAAGAATTTAATGAAAAAATTTATAAGCTGATGAACTATATTGATTTAGGAAAAGGTGTATTATTGATTGGTGACTATGATCCTCTTACTACCTTGGATAAATCCATTGTGGCAGAAACAAATATTCCTGCGTTCTCTTTATACCCACTCTCTTTACCACTCTTATATGATACAAGTGAATTGGTAAACTTAAAAACGATGCATCTTGGTATTCTGCTTACAAAAGTCATTAACAATAAGCGAGAACATAAACAATTTCTAAAAGAATCAACGTATATGAGTAAATCAGAGCGTTCTAATAGTCCAATTTTAGCTAAGTTTATAAAATCATTTCCACATATCAATACTGCGAAATCAAATGAATCGTTGTATCAAGTTCTGGTAGATGTTTGTGGAACTTTAAATATTTCTGTAACGAACGATTTAATCATCTCTTTCTTATTTCATGGAAACTGTATGTTAGAGCGATGCACTACAAAACAAAAAATTCATTTTCACCTTTTAGATCAATATCTAGAAACCTATGACTATTTATTTACATGTATTAAAAATCGATTACATCAAGTACGAGACTTCTTGACCCTCTCCATAGCGGATGAAGAAATCGCAGTACTATCACAAATCTTTTATAACTACTTAGAATTCCAAACAATTGAAGAAGCGAAACACACTAACTAACACACTATTAAGAGTGTAATTTGTGTGTATGCTTGCATAAAGATTATTATCCATGTATCATATAAAAAGATTTAAAATGTACCTATGTACGGAAAGGAAATAACAAATGGTAAAGCATGTTTTATTTGTAAAAATGAAAGACAACAGTCCTGAAGCTTGTGAAAAGGTAAAAGCATTATTCCTAACAATGAAGGAACGTATTGATTTTGTTAGGGATTTACAAGTAGGAATTGATTACTTACACTCCGATCGTTCTTATGATATCGTATTGGAACTTACAGTAGATAGCCCAGCTGATCTAGAACGTTACCAAAGCAACCCATATCACGCAGATGTAGTAAAACCATACATCCATGAAGTTAGAAGTGGTTCTGCAACTGTAGACTACGAGTTTTAAGATAAAAAAGAACCCGAAAGATGATATTGATCAACCTTGCGTATATCTTATAGCGGGTCTTTTTTTGATTATGCCAATGCGATAAACATATAAATGCAATTTCCTTTATAACCGTTTTACTAAACTATTTGTTCTGGTTTCAAATTATAGCAATTTGAAAATTTAGCACATATTTATTTTATTTTTACAAAAGCTCTTGCTTTTTCTACAAAAAGTATTATATTAAAAGTAGGTACGTTACTATATCTCTTAGGCGTGGCCATATTAATCTTTTAGGTTGATATGCCACGTTTTTTTAAGCGATAGGAGGATAGCAATTATATAATCGTGTCATAAAACTTAAAGATTAACATAACGCAAAATCATGAAAAGCATCACTTCAAAGAAGGAGGAAAGTAAATGTATGTATCAATGAAACCTATGTTAAAAAAGGCAAATAAAGAAGGTTATGCAATTTTGGCAATCAATGCTTTTAACTTGGAAACCTGTAAAGCAATCATTGAAGTGGCAGAAGAACAACATGCCCCAATTATCATCAGTCTGTTACAGGAACACTTACAAAATCATTTAGATTTCAAGTATATGGCAGATGGTGTTATTAAAATGTGTCAAGAAGCAAAAGTGGAAGTAGCAATCAATCTTGATCATGGGAAAAATGAAGCTCACGTAAAACAAATGCTATTTCAAGGGATGAAAAGCGTTATGATTGATGCGTCTGATTATGGTTTTGAAAAAAACATTGAAGTCACAAAAGAAATTGTCAAATTAGCACATTGTTTTAATGCTTCTGTAGAAGCTGAGGTAGGTTCTATGGGATGTGTTGCAATGGATGAATGGACTACCGAACACATGTATACAAAACCTGAAGAAGCGGTACGCTTTATTCAAGAAACAGAGGTAGATTGTCTAGCCATATCATTTGGTACAACACATGGAGATTATCCTGTAGGATATATTCCTACATTTCGCTTTGATATTGTAGAAAAAATCAAACAAGCCACAAACTTACCACTTGTTATTCATGGTGGGAGTGGTGCAGTTAAAGAAAATTTGTTACGTTCCATACAGGCAGGTATTAACAAAATAAATGTTGGTACAGATATTATGAAAGCACAGCGAAGGTATTTAAAAACTACTTTAGAAACCACGCCAGGTATCGAATATCCTGCTTTAATCCATGGTACCATGCAGGCAGCAAAAGAAGAGATATTAAAGTATTTAGAAATATCTGGGTCTATCAATAAATCCCTCTAGAAAGGAAACTATATATGTTAATAAATATGGAAACTATGTTACAAATTGCAAAAAAAAATAAATTTGCAGTAGGTGCCTTCAATGTTTCGGATAATGCCTTATTTCAAAGTGTTGTGGAAAGCGCAGAAGAAAACAATGCACCAGCTATCATCGCAGTACATCCCACAGAGCTTGCATATGGTAAAGACAAATTCTTTGCATATGTCGCTTCACGTCTAGCAAACTCTAGAGTACCTTTTGTTTTACATCTGGATCATGGAGATACTTTGGGTAGTGTATTACGTGCTATTCGTTGTGGATTTAGCTCCATAATGATTGATGGATCATCTCTTCCATTCGAAGAAAATCTTGCGCTTACAAAAAGCGTCGTTGATATCTGTCATTTATTAGATATTTCCGTGGAAGGTGAATTAGGTACGATTGGAAGTATGGGAACTACAATGGAAGAGGGCGTAGAGGGAGTAACCTATACCAATCCAAAAGATGCAAAGGCTTTTGTGGAAGCTACAAAAGTAGATACATTAGCAGTTGCAATCGGTACTGCTCATGGAATTTATCCACAAGGATTTATACCAAATTTAAAAATGAATATTCTACAAGAAATAACAAAAGAAGTGAAGATACCTTTGGTACTTCATGGCGGCTCTAATAATCCCGATAGTGAAATTGTTGAGGCTATTCGTCTTGGAGTATGTAAAGTAAACATTTCATCTGATTATAAACGTGCAATGTATCAAAAATTACGAGAAGTATTGGTTGAGAACAAAGGTTGGGACCCTAACAATATCTTCCCTGAATGTATGAAGGAAGCAAAAAAAATAGTAAAAGAAAAAATGGAATTGTTTCAATCAATCGATAAAGCAAACTTGTACCAAAATGTTGCTGCTTGGAGAAGTGAATCATTATAATATTTATGAAAATCATAATCCATAATAAAGCTATAAATACATAGGTAGAAGTATTTCATGTCTTTAGCGAAGGAGGATAGCGATGTGTATACCATCTTAAAGACACTTAACAATAATGTAGCTCAAGTCAAAGATGAAAATGGGAAACAGCTCATTATTTTTGGTAAAGGTCTTGCGTATGGCAAGAAAGAGGGGGATGTTATTTCTGATAAACTTGTGATTGAATCTTATTTTCTGACAAAACAAGATTCGGCATATTTTTCAGATATCGTCGGTAATATCTCATCTAGTATTATTAATGTCGCTGAGATGATCATCGAAGAAGCTAGAAAAACGCTTAAGGGAAAATATAACGCAAATCTACTGTTAATGATTTCAGACCACTTAAATTTTGCCTTACAAAGATATGAAGATGGAATCATCATTGGCAGTCCATTAGAGTATGAAATTAAACGGCTCTATCAAGAAGAAGTTAAAGTTGGAACAAAAGCTCTTGAAATTATCAAAAGAGAACTTGATATCGATTTGCCTAAAGAAGAGATTGCGATGATTGCATTATACCTTGTAAATAGTCAAGTTGGAAATTATGCTATGCAAGAAGCCATGTTGATTACGGAAATCACAAATAATATTTTCAATATTGTAAATTTCCATTATCAAATTGTTATCGACGAAACAAAAGCTTCATCTGTTCGTTTCATGATTCATCTGCGTTATCTCATTTTAAAATATCTTGATGAAAACCCAAAAAAGGAAGAGGAATATGAGGGATTATTCCAGTTCATTCACCACAAGGATGAAAAAGCGACACAATGTGTTTCTAAAATTATGAAGTATTTGAAAGATAAACAAGGATGGTCTATATCAGAAAATGATCAGATTTATTTAATCTTACATATGAATCGATTAGTGAATGATACAAAATAATACACAAATATATCAAAACTAATCCACAAAAGAGGAGGAAATAATATGTCAAAAGAACAAACTGTACAAGATATATTAAAAGCCATAGGAGGCAAAGATAATATCACTTCCGCAACGCACTGTATCACTCGTTTAAGATTTAGTTTAAAAGACAAAACCTTTGCTGATGTTGATCAGATAAAAAAAATAGACGGTGTTATAAAAGCACAATTTAGTGGAAGTCAATTACAAATTGTTGTCGGTACAGATGTAGCAAAATATTACAAAATTTTAATCCAAAGCATTGGAAATCTTCCAAAAACTTCAAAAAATGATACCACAAACGAAGCGAAAGAACCCTTCTTTAATCGTTTAACAAAAGGAATATCAAGTGTATTTATTCCACTTGCGATTGCGATTGGTTCCTCTGGTATGATAAAAGCTATTTTAGCTGTCTTAACTGTATTTAAAGTAATTGCACCAGACTCTGAAGCTTATATCGTATTGAACATGATTGGAGATGCGACATTCTACTTCTTGCCAGTGTTGATTGGTGTTTCTCTTGCGAAAGTAATCAATACAAATATCTACTTATCTGCAGCACTTGGAGGAATGTTGGTTTATCCAACACTTATCAATGGCGCTGCGCAAGGTTTACCAGCTTTAAATTTCTTTGGTTTATCCATTCCATTTGTTTCTTATTCAAGTTCCGTTTTACCAATTGTTTTAGGTGTATTCCTGTTGAAATATGTATATCTTGGCTTGAATAAAATTATACCGAGATCCTTAGAGATGGTTTTAACCGCAAGTTTAGCATTGCTCATCACTTCTATTTGCACGTTAGTTGCCTTAGCACCTCTTGGTGATTTCATCGGGGTCTATATCGCTAACTTCTTTGTATGGTTATACAGTTGGGCTGGTCCATTTACTGGTGCACTCTTAGGCGCAACTTTCACGATCCTTGTGATGACTGGTTTCTGTTATGGGCTATATCCAGGAGCTTTACAGAATCTAGGTACTCTTGGTTACGATTTTACCCTTATTCCTATTATGCTTTATTCAAATGTTAATCAAGGTGTTGCCGCATTCGCAGCAGGATTAAAATTAAAGGATAAGAAATTAAAGGCAAATGCATTTAGTGTTGGGTTTACCGCAACTTTAGGTATTATGGAACCTGCTGTATATACTGTAAACTTAATTTATAAAAAGCCCTTCTATTCTGCATTGATTGGTTCTGCAGTAGCCGGTTTTATATCTGCTATATTTAATGTAAAAGCCTTTAGCTATGCTGGTAGTGGTTTACCTGCACTTCCTGCATTTGTTAGTAATCAATTTGGAAATAACTTTCTATATTTATTATTATGTTTGCTAATTGGTTCTGTTGTTACCTTTGTTTTAACTTATGTATGGACAACCAAAAAAGATTTAAACTTATCCGAGGAAAATCAAGATTTAGTCGTACTTGAAAATACTGAGACAATCAACATTTTGAGTGTTGGAAACGGAAAAACAATTAATTTGAAAGATGTCCCAGATAAGACATTCTCAGAAGGTGTCCTTGGTAAAACAATGGCAATAGATATCAAAGATGGCAATATTTATTCCCCATTCGATGGAGAGGTAAGTGTGTTGTTCCCTACTGGACATGCAATCGGCTTAAAGTCATCACAAGGTGTGGAGGTTCTAATTCATATTGGAATTGATACAGTAAAATTATCGCAAGGGTATTTCACTCCTCAAGTGAAACAGGGGGACCTCATAAAACGTGGGCAACGATTGTTATCCTTTGACTATGAAAAACTAAAAAGTTTAGATATATACCCTACTACTATATTTGTTATAACAAATTCTCAAAACTATCGACGTGTTCAAATGACAGGAAAAGAGAATTATACAATTAATGATTCTGTGTTCTTAATAAGTTAGACATTTAAAATATAAGGAAGTGACATGATGGCAATTTTTCAAATCGAATATCGCTCAGATGTACTTGATATGGAACGATGTGTAAATGTAATTTTACCTGATCATAGTAGGCTTGCTAAAGGAGAAGTGCTTGAAGATATTCCAGTTCTCTATTTATTGCATGGCATGAGCGGAAATCAAAATAGTTGGTTAAAGCGTAGTGCAATCGAAAGAATGACACGCTATACAAACTTAGCGATTGTTATGCCTTCTACAGATATGGCTTGGTATACGAACACGCAATATGGTATGAATTATTTTAATGCAATAACAATCGAGTTACCTGCTAAAATAAAGGAGTTTTTTCCTCAAATTACATCTTCGCGTGATAAAACCTTCATTGCAGGAAATTCAATGGGTGGATATGGTGCTTTCAAAGCTGCATTTCTATGTGATCATTACGGCTATGCAGCTAGTCTATCTGGTGCCTTATCTTTTAAAGGGATAGATCAAGAGAGCATTGCTAGTGAAGCATATTGGAGAGGAATCTTTGGAAGCCCTAAGGAGTTTGAACAATGTGATGATAATCTTTTAATAGCTGCTAAAAAACGTATATCAACAAAGAAGCCTTTGCCTAAATTATATGCGTGGTGTGGTTTGCAAGATTTTGTATACGAAGCAAATACGTATGCAATTTACGAACTAGAACATCTAGGGTATGACGTTTGCGCCTCATATGAGGAAGGCATTCACGAATGGTATGATTGGGCAAACCAGATTGAACATGTATTAAAATGGTTACCTATAAATTATATTGAGGAGAGTATCAAAAACAGATAACTATCAAACGTTGGGCCACATGCTGCTTTATGGAATATGCAAAGTAGCATCGATTATGAATTAAAAAAACTGTTAACTTTGACACGATTGTGTCTTATTAACAGTTTTTACTTTGTAATTTCTATTTCTTAATAATGCTTGTGTTCCAATTTTCATTAGGCGCAACTTCTAATAAATCAGCTACTGTAGCAGCCACATTAGATAGTCCTAAATCATCTTCTTGTTTCAATGTTACATCTGCACCATAAACAATAAATGGAACTTTATTTAATGTATGAGAAGTTTTTGCTTTAATAGGTGAATCTTCTTTTTTCTGTTTTTCATACATTTCATCTGCGTTACCATGATCTGCAGTAACAATCAAGATACCATTTACTGCATCAACAGCTTTCTTAACGCGAGCCAATTGTAAGTCTACAGATTCTACACCGATGATTGTTGCTTCATAGTTCCCAGTGTGTCCAACCATATCTCCATTTGGATAGTTTGTACGAATGAAGTCATAGTTTCCTGATTCGATTGCAGCCATTAATACATCTGTAATTTCTGCAGATTTCATCCAAGGACGTTGTTCGAATGGAATTACATCAGACTTGATTTCTACATAGTCTTCTAATTTCTCATCAAATTTTTCAGAACGGTTTCCATTCCAGAAATATGTCACGTGACCAAATTTTTGAGTTTCACTAATTGCATACTCACGAATTCCATATTTACACAATTCTTCAGTTAATGTGTGTTTGATTTTTGGTGGATAAGTTAAGAAGTTGTTTGGAATATTTAAGTCTGCATCATATTGAAGCATACCTGCATACATAACCTTTGGTGTACGAACACGATCAAACTTATCAAAGTCCGCATGATCAAATGCCAAAGAAATTTCCTGTGCACGGTCCCCTCTAAAGTTGAATAGCACAACGCTATCTCCATCTTCGATTGTTCCCACTGCTTTTCCATCTTTTTCAATAACGAAACCTGGAAGATCTTGATCTACAACTCCAGTTTCATTACGGTAAGTTTCGATAGCTTCTTTTGCACTAGCAAACATTCTACCTTCACCTAGTACATGGATGTGCCATCCTTTTTCAACCATAGACCAGTTTGCTTCATAACGGTCCATCGTAATATTCATACGACCACCACCACTTGCGATACATGCGTGGAAGTTATCATCGTTTAATTCTGCCATGTAGTTTTCAATATCTTCTACATAAATCAATGCGCTTGTTTCTGGTACATCACGTCCATCTAATAAGATATGAAGACGAACTTCTTTTACTCCATCTTCTTTTGCATTTTTTACCAATGCTTTTAAATGGTTAATATGAGAGTGAACATTTCCATCAGATAACAATCCCATGAAATGCATTTTTCCACCTTCACAATTTTTTACTAAACCTGTCCAAGTATCGTTTTTAAACAATTCTCCAGATTCAATATTTTCATTTACTAACATAGCTCCTTGTGAGTAAATTTGTCCACAACCTAATGCGTTGTGTCCTACTTCACTATTCCCCATGTCTTCATCACTAGGAAGCCCTACAGCCAATCCATGTGCTTTTATTTCTGTGTGTGGATGATTGTTCCACAAGTCGTCTAATGTAGGTGTATATGCAGCTTTCACAGCGTTTCCAAACTGTGAATCGCTAAGTCCAACTCCGTCCATTACTACTAATACTACTGGTCTTTTACTCATAAAGGTTACCTCCTGATTTTACCTTATAAATATAACACTAATTAAGATTTTTAGAAACTGTTTTGTTCAAAATACGCGATAAAACAGTATTTCAAAAGAAAAAAGAGATTTTATCATCCCTTTTCTACTATTCTACATTTTCATAGATGTGATCATCTTTGATTCTTGTGTCTTTTGTTACATCTTTTGTGCCTTCTTCATTTAATGTATGCCATGCTTGTATTTTTTTCTTTCGCCAAGGAATTAACATCTTTAATCCTTTGAAAAAAGTATCGACTATCCACACCCATAAATGTATACCTATGAAGGAAATCACAATACCTACTATGAAGTATAAAACGATATCCATATTTACCCCTTCATATAAATTGGCCAAAATTCATCAAATTTTGCGGCTTCCTCAGTTTGTTCAACATACGCAAAATAATCCTCATCGTAATTGTTCGCAACACAAAATTGTGTGTAACCAGCCATAATGCCACCTTGATTGTACAATGTGAATTGTCCTTGTACAATTTTTACTTTTTTCAAATCGCTTCTTTTATAAATCCTTGGTTCACCACATCCATCTAATTCTGGAGATGTATCAACCAATACAATACTCATATCGCTCGTACGATAACCTAAAATCAAGCTACCATATAAATACGTAGTCTTTCGCGCAATTACATAATTTGATGTTTTCACATCAGATGTATATGCATATAAAATTTCATATGTATCCGCATCTTCTACAACTTGATGAAACAAAGTATGCATTCTTTTTTTGTTCTCATTACTTTTTTCTAAATCCCATTCCTTCTTTTTTCCTATACCAAATAATCCCATAGTGTACATCCTTTCTCTTACGTTATATAATAATTACTTTTCATATAATAAAAGTAATTATTTCAAATATATAGTATCATACCTCATAATTTACTTCAACAAAAAAAGCAATCACAACGTTCGTGATTACCTTTTCAATGTATTCAAATATGTAAGTAAGCTTTCGATTTGTAAGTCTGCAGTTTCATCAAGCACATCTAAATATATAAATGGCAACGATTTTGTAGCGGAATTATGTATTAATATTGTCGTGATAATCATATTTCCAAATGCTTTTACATTTATTTTTTCTTGAGCTACTTCACACATTACTAATAATTTCTCAAAGAAATTAATTTGCGATTCCATAAATGTTATATACTCTTCATCACGAATACGTTCTCGTACCCAAACCTCTTCTTCTTGTGTCATAACTAAGAGTCCATGATCCTTATAATTCAACACCTGATATAGCAACTTTCTCATTTTTTCCTCTGGAGTATATCCTTTTGAATTTATTAATGTTTCCACAATTGCATCAATTTTCCTCCATTGAAAATCGATCACTTGAATTACAAAATCTTGTACACTATCGTAAAATGTATAGAAAAAAGGCTTTGATATCCCCACTGTTTTTAAAATATCCATCAAGCGTACATTTTTAATTCCATGTTTAGAATACAAACTTAAAGCATTCTCTAACAATTGAATTTTTAACTCTTCCCGTTGTTCTTTTGAGTAAGATTTTAATGGCATAACACACACTTCCTTTTTCCAATTTAGCTTTTCACATTATATCACGCTTCTTCTTTTTGTTGTGCATATATTAGTACCTTTTATCATTTTACTTGCATAAGCATCTAGAAAGGCGTAAGATTGAATTGAAAATGATAATCATTATCATACGGAGGAAATTAAATGAAAGATAACAAAAAGCTAACGAATGAAGTTGGAGCCCCAGTTGGCGACAACATGAACTCACAAACAGCTGGTAAACGTGGCCCTATGATGTTACAAGATCATTGGTTCATGGAAAAACTAGCGCACTTTGATCGTGAAGTAATTCCAGAAAGAAGAATGCATGCAAAAGGTAGTGGTGCGTTTGGAGATTTTACAGTAACAAACACAGAAATCACAAAATATACAAGAGCAAAACTATTCCAAGAAGTTGGCAAGAAAACTCCTGTCTTTGTTCGTTTCTCTACGGTTGCTGGAGAACGTGGAGCTGCAGATGCAGAACGTGATATTCGTGGTTTCGCAATGAAGTTTTATACAGAAGAAGGAAATTGGGATTTAGTTGGTAATAATACACCTGTATTCTTTTTACGAGATCCTAAAAACTTCCCAGACTTAAACCATGCCGTAAAACGTGATCCAAAAACAAATATGCGTAGTGCTAAAAATAATTGGGATTTTTGGACATGCTTACCAGAAGCATTTCATCAAATCACCATCACTATGAGTGATCGTGGTATTCCAGCAAGCTATCGTCATATGCATGGATTTGGAAGTCATGCATATAGCTTCCTAGATCAAGATAATAAACGTATTTGGTGTAAATTTCACTTTAAAACTCAACAAGGAATTAAGAACCTTACAGATATGGAAGCAGAAGAATTGGTTGGAAAAGATCGTGAAAGTCATCAACGTGATTTATTTGATGCGATTGAACGCCAAGATTTTCCAAAATGGACAATGGCTGTACAATTAATGAGCGAAGAAACTGCTGAAAAAATGCCTTTCAACCCATTTGATTTAACAAAGACATGGTCACAAAAAGACTTCCCATTGATTGAAGTTGGTGTATTAGAATTAAATCGTAATCCAGAAAACTATTTTGCAGATGTTGAACAAGCCGCATTCTCACCATCTCATTTAGTTCCAGGTATTTCATTGTCACCAGATCGTATGTTACAAGGAAGATTGTTTGCTTATGGAGATGCTCAACGCTATCGTTTAGGAGTTAATCATAACTCTATACCTGTAAACGCTCCTAAGTGCCCTGTTCACTCATTCCATCGTGATGGTGCTATGCGTGTTGATGGAAACTATGGCGCAACTACAGGATACTCACCAAACTCTTATGGAGAATGGGAAGATGATCACAATGTAAAAGAACCAGCATTTGAGGTTGTTGGACATGCGTATGAATATGATTTCGCTGAAGATGATAGTGATTACTTCTCACAAGCAGCAGCTTTATTCCATATCATGAAAGATGATCAAAAAGAAGTATTATTTGGCAATACTGGACGTGCAATGGGAGATGCCCCACTACATATTAAACTTCGCCATGTAATGCATTGCTACAAGTGTGATGAAGCCTATGGAGAGGGTGTTCGTAATGCCCTTGGAATTTCTATGGAAGATTACAAATCTTATTTAGAAAATGAAGGCAAAGATTTAGTTTAAGCCCAAAACTGAATAAAAACATATACGTTTCCTCTCTTTGTAGAATTGATTCAAATCATGAAATATGATACGATTACAACTAATAAAGAGAGGAATGTACAACTATGACAAAACGTGGACAACTCATTTACGAATATTTTATAAACCATCCAAATGCGCATCCTACAGCAGAAGAAATCTATACTTATCTAAAAACATTAGATGATAAGGTTGGTATCGCAACTGTATATCGCAATTTAAAAAGCTTGGTAAAAATGAACCATCTTCGTGAAATCAGTGTTGAAAAACAAGGTGTACGTTATGATTTAATTGATTATGAACACTATCATTTTATATGCGAAACCTGTGGAACTATTCAAAACTTTTCTTTAGACACACTAAAAAATATAAATAAAGAAGTGGAAGAAACAACCCAGGGTGTCATCCTTAGTAAGGACATGATTTTTCGCGGAATATGCAAAGAGTGCAAATCAAAAAATATAGAGCAGGTTAGTCAATAACCTGCTCTTTTCTATTCTCTCATCAATCGATTGATATGGATGATTAGAAATGACATTTCTTCATCCGTTATCAACATCTGATATTTATCATATAAGAAGTTTTTAATTTTATTCGCAACCTCTGCTTCTTTATGGTATACATTCTTTTGATTCATATAGAAGTTATGTTCTGTATCTTCTAACATTTTATCCGTAAAGAAACGTTCTACGAAGAAGCGTATATGTGTTACAAAACGCAAATAATGAATACTATCTTTATGAAAGTCTTTATTCAAAGAATAGCGTACAAGACTTACAATATCGCCAATCAATTTTGAATAGCGTGCACTATCGTACTCTGGATTGTTCGTAGCTTGTGCATTTACAAGATGAAAGGCAATATTCACAGCCTCATCTTCTGATAAACTGATCTTTAATCTTTCATTTATATAATTCAAACATTCTAAGGCGACTTGATATTCTTTCGGATAAAAGTTTTGTATTTCCCAACTTAATCGATTTGTAATCACCATATTCTTTTGAAAACGCTCGATTGCAAAGTTCAAGTGGTCCGCCATTAAAAAGTATAAATTATCATTGAAACTAGTTGATAATTCTTTCTTTGCTAGCTGAATTACTTCACTTGTAACTTCTAACACTTCCTCAGTAATAGAACCTAGCATTTCCGCAATCTGTAAAGACTTTGTATTGCTAACAGGAATGAACTGTTGATATTGTGCATGATCCTCTTTTATTTCTTCACCTTGTTTGCGATTATAACCAATCCCTTTTCCTAAAAGGATAAATTCTTTGTTATTTGCATCTTCCGCTAAGACAACGCTAGAATTTAATACCTTTTTAATTTTAATCATGCACTCACCTCCGTTCATTCAAAATTTAGATGATTATTTTCAATTACGTTCTTATACCAATAGAAGGAATCTTTACGATAACGATCATAACTTCCATTTCCATTATCGTCAATATCTACATAAACAAACCCATAACGTTTTGAAATCTGTTTTGTGGATTCACTAATCAAATCGATACAAGCCCAAGAAGTATATCCCATTAACTCTACACCGTCTTCTACAATTCCATCAAGCATGCTTTTGAAATGTTGGCGATAGTAATCAATACGATATTCATCATGTACCTTTCCATCCATTAATTCATCTTTTGCACCTAAACCATTTTCTACTATGAACAATGGTTTACGATAACGATCATATAGTTCTACCATAGAGATACGAAGTCCAATTGGATCTATTTGCCATCCCCAATCACTGGATTTCAAATATGGATTTTTTAATCCCATAACGGTATTCCCTGCTGTTGTTTCCATACCCGTTTCATCATCTGCAACACAACTAGACATATAGTAACTAAAAGAAACGAAATCAACAGGATACTCTCTCATAATTTTATCATCATTTTCTTCTTTATGAATATGAATATCATGATTTTTATAATAACTTAATAGATAAGATGGATATTCACCAAATACTTGTGTATCAGAGTATGCGTAAATATTACGCATTTTTTGTTGTGCCTTCAAAATATCTTCAGGTTTACAAGTCATAGGATAGTAAGATAATTTTGTAATCATACAGCCTACCTTAGAATCAGGAATAATTTCATGACATATTTTCGTAGCTAATGCACTTGCGACAAATTGATGATGCATTGCTTGATAACATACTTCCTCGAAGTTTTTATTTGGGAAGCGATCTTCAATCAAACCTCCTGTTGTATAAGGATGACGAATGATACTATCAATTTCATTAAATGTTAACCAGTACTTTACTTTGTTCTTATATCGCTCACAAATAACCTTAACATATCGTTCAAAAAACGATACTACTTCTCTAGAATACCATCCATCATAGTTTAAAACTAAGTTTAATGGTGGTTCATAGTGAGACATGGTTACTAAAGGTTCAATTCCATACTTATGCAGTTCATCAAATACATCATCATAAAACTGCAGTCCTGCTTCATTAGGTTCTTGATCATCACCATTTGGAAAGATTCTACTCCACGCGATTGACATACGGAACACTTTAAATCCCATCTCTGCCATCAAAGCAATATCTTCTTTATAACGGTGATAAAAATCACTCCCATGACGTTTTGGATAGTTTGTAATATCTTCTGGATGTGCCAATGCTTCTTCGATATCACTTGTATGTATTTCATTATGCTTATCGTAGTTTTGTACACTTACATCAAACTTCGCTCTGGCACAATCTGATACACTCCATCCTTTTCCACCTTCATTCCAACCACCTTCAAACTGGTTTGCTGCTGTAGCACCACCCCATAAAAAACCATCTGGAAATTTCTTCATATTAAGCTATTTTCCTTTCTGATTTCATCAATACACTTTGTTCATTTAAAACTCCAACTTCTCCATGAACTACTTCATAATCTGTTGTATTTGTTACAATCACAGGAGTTGTCACATCATACCCTAGCTTTTTTATTTCTTCTATATCAAATGATAATAACAAATCACCACGTTTTACATGATCTCCAGAAGTCACATGAGCTTCAAAACATTTTCCATTTAATTCTACTGTATCAATACCTACATGGAATAATAATTCTGTACCATTTGTTGTTTCCATTCCTATCGCATGTTTTGTTTCGAATACCATTTTTATTACACCATCTGCAGGTGCTCTTAGTTCACCAATTTCAGGAATGATGGCTACACCATCACCTAAAGCTTTATTTGAAAACATTTCATCTTTAACTTCACTTAAAGAAATCGCAACTCCCTTTAAAGGACTCATAATTACAGATTCTTCTTGATCATTCATAACACTCGTTTGTTCTGTTGATTCTTCTTTCCAAAGAATCAATGTACATACAAAGGAAAGTACAAGTGCAATACCAAACCCCGCAATACCATAGATCAAATTCATACTGTTATCTGGGTCGATAAACATTGTAATATTTGCTAAACCAGGTCCAGCAATAACAAAACTCTTTAATGCCATCAAACCTACAAATCCACCAGTGATAAAACTACTAATTACTACACTATATAAGACTTTTTTATTTAGAAGTGTAACACCATATAATGAAGGTTCTGTAATCCCCATAAGAGCAGATATACCAGCAGATGCTGCTACAGATTTTGTTTGTTTGTCTTTTGCTTTAATTGCTACTGCAAAACAAGCACCTGATTCAGAGATATTGTGTGCCAAAGATGCAGGTAAATACATCATTTCATATCCTAGTTTTCCATATGTAGAAACTGCATATGGAACCATTGCCTTGTGCATTCCTGTCGCAATCATAAATGGAAGGATACCAGATAGAAGAGCAATTCCTAAGAACCCTAATTTATCGTATAAGAATAAAATTGCTGTTGTTAAGTATTCACCAAGTGTATAACCAAGTGGGCCTAACAATAAGAACGCAACTGGAATTGTAATTGCTAATGCAACCATAGGT
This sequence comes from Longicatena sp., assembly GCA_036639195.1. Classification (GTDB taxonomy): domain Bacteria; phylum Bacillota_I; class Bacilli_A; order Erysipelotrichales; family Erysipelotrichaceae; genus JAVWJF01. Next base: position 1,003 of record JAVWJF010000013.1, on the reverse strand, counting down.
ACAAAGAATACACGAATTGCTTTAGGGGAAACTTTGTTTAAGCCTTTTTCCATAAAACTTAAGAATAATACAACAAGAATTGCAGGAAATACTTGTGAGTTATAGGCTACATTTTTAACGGTAATCCCAAGTATTGTGAAGTTCTCTTGTAATAGTGCTACATTGGCAGGGAGTAGTAACACGCCCACTGCAACAAGCGCAACCAATTTATTCGCATTCATTTTTGATGCAGTTGTTACTGCCACCATTAATGGCAAGAAATAGAATGTCGCATCACTAATAGAAGCTAATATTACATATAATCCGTCCGTTGCAGATACAATTCCAAATGTTGATAATAAAATCAATAAAGATTTTAATACCCCAGCGCCCGCAATTGCAGGAACAAGAGGTTGGAAAATGCCAACGACGAATTCAAGTACTAGCATCCCTATTTTCTTCTTTTCTGATGTTGCACTACTTACTCCTTTTGGATTACAAATTTTTATTAATTCATCATACATTTCAATAACTGAATTTCCAATTACAATCTGTACCTGAGCATTCATAATTACACCCATTACTCCAGGTATCTTTTTTAATTCTGCTTCATTTACTTTTTCTTTATCTACCAAACTAAAGCGAAGTCTTGTTGAACAATGTTCCAAGTTGACGATGTTTGCTTCTCCTCCTATACAATTTAGTATTTCAGAAGCACTTTTTTTAAAATCCATAACGATTCTCCTCTCTTACACGTTTCGGTATCACTGATTGGCCAATATCACAAAAAAGGCAGGACATTACAAAATCCAAAATAAGGTATAAACCTTCGTTTGAATATATTGTAAGATCCTGCCTGCATTACCAGTTACATGTCTTTTAACAATTCCTATAATACACAAGTGTAAGCGCTTTGTCAACACACAAAATAAAATAAATTTTCTTACAAACAAAAACCAAGACGATATCGTATAGCATCATATTACAACATATCCTATACTTCGTTTAGGTTATAAGCATTCAC
>JAVWJF010000012.1:0-20611 GCA_036639195.1 Longicatena sp. | reverse complement strand
GCATCATTGCGGGTCTTTTTGCCCAATCGAAACAAGCACTTCCTGCTTGTGCCTGTGGCGTATATGTACATGCAAAATGTGCAGATGAATTGTTGAAACGGGAAGATGGAAATAGTATTTTACCATCTGATTTAATAGATGAATTATCAAGTGTTTATCGATCGATACGATAAAGAAAGGAAACCTATATGGGATTATTGGATAAATTTAAAAAGAAACAAAGTGAAGTTGTAGAAGAACAAAAAGAGGAATCACATGTCGGTTGGGACGCTATCGAGAAAGCATTCCTTAAAACATATCCAGAACAAATAAATCCCAAGCATTATGCTACTTTAATCAAATGGCGTTTGGGTGGAAAAGATCCACTAGATGGTATTAGTATTTATGAATCAAAAGAGTATTGGCACTTCGTTACGTTTGGGTTAAGCGAACTTTATGAAAAAGAGAGTGAGAACTTAGAATATAGTGGATATGGTATGGAATTTACATTCAAGTTAAAGAAAGATACGTATAGCGATGAAGAAGGAGAAATTCGTTGTATATGTGGTATTTTACAATCCATTGCGAGAGTTACTTTTCAAAACAGGGAACTATTTCAACCTTATGAATATCTGTATACAGGGCAAACACAGGGCATTGATAGTGAGATGAAATCCAATATCACTGGCTTTATAAGTGTACCTGATCAAGAGGTAGAAGGTATCGATACACCTTTTGGTCGTGTTGATTTCATACAATTCATCGGTGTAACAAACGAAGAAATCACTGCAGTTAAAAATAAAGAAATCACAGTAAAAGAATTGTTTGAAAGACTTGGAAGTGATATCACCAATTATCATCGCAAGTCTATTCTCTAAGAACTAATATAAGAAGAACTCTTCATATCTAGCATATGTATACATAAGATAGGAGTGATGAGATATGGATTCTATCGAAAAGGATATTGCAAATTTATACAATAAAGACGCAAACAGTGCATATGCATCTTTGAAACGATTATTACAGGTAGTCGAACAATCCAATCTTGCGTATGCTTATATGGAAACCTTCTATGAAATGATGGAACATGAAAATTCTTATGTTCGAACAAGAGGGATTATATTACTAGCCCTCCATGCAAAGTGGGATACAAAGAATTATGTAGATCGATATGTCGATGCCTATATTACGCACATGGAAGATGAAAAAGCTATTACATCAAGAACGTGCATACAACATGCGGTTCATATAGCACGCTATAAACCACAATTGTGCAATATATTATTAGAAGCCTTAGAAGGGGGGACTCGTATATATAGTGAGTCCATGGCTCCGCTTATATATAAAGATCGAAAAAAAGCGATAAAACAAGTACAAGAATGGATGTATATTCATGAAGAACAAAGTGACAAAACAAAAAGGTAGTCACGACGAGAGGAACTCATTACATGAAACAAATGATATTATATGATATTGGAGAGGATGTCTTTCCAATGATGAAACAAGAAAGTTTACTATTTCATGCACTGCCAACAGTAAAGGATTGTGTTGGATGTTTTTCTTGTTGGATAAAAACTCCAGGAAGCTGTTGTATTAAGGATCGCTGTAACGACTTTACGAAAGAACTATCCGCCATCGATAAGCTTATCATTATTTCACCAATTACGTATGGCGGATATTCCAGAAACATAAAAGCAGTACTTGATCGTTCTATTGGTTATTTATTGCCATACTTTCGAACATTCCATAAAGAAACACATCATCAAATGCGCTATGATAAACAATTTGCTATGCATGTGTATTTTTATGGACCGTGTGAACAGGATGAAAAAGAAGTTGCGAAACAGTTAGTGGATGCGAATGCATTAAATTTAAATACCAGAGAGCATCATGTTCATTTTTATAACGATGTGAAAGATGTATACGAGGTGCTTTTATGAAAATTGCATTATTGAATGGAAGTCCTCGTGGTAAAAATAGTACTTCTTATTACCTATTAGAAGAACTCTCTAAATCTCTTCAACATCAAGACGCTACCATATTTACAAAAGCAACCTTACCTTCACTGTGTGATTGTTTAAAAGAGCTCGATGTCCTTGTGCTTGCTTTCCCACTCTATGTGGATTCTATGCCAGCTTCCCTCATCGATCAGTTGGATGTTATAAAAAGTACAGGTATACACAATACAAAACTAAAAGTATATGCGATTGTGAACAATGGTTTTTATGAAGCTAAACAAAATCATGTGGCAATCTCTATGGTATGGAACTGGTGTAAAACATGTGGGTTTCAAAAAGGATATGCGATTGGTGTTGGTGGGGGCGAAATGGTTCGTTTCGCACCACTAGGACATGGACCAGAAAAAAACTTAGGAAAAGCGATGCAAGAACTAACGAAACACATATGTGAAAATCAATCTACAATGGATCAATACGTGGAACCTAATTTCCCAAAGTTCCTTTACAAGGTGGCAGCGCATTATAACTGGAAAAAACAAATACGATCAAATGGATTAAAACCAAAAGATATTAAGAGAAAATTATAATCGATTATTGAATGAGGAAGTATTCTACATCCAATATGAGAAAAAGAGAGTCGAATTTAGGACTCTCTTTCATTAGGATGAAAGACATAGCTTTCATATGTTTTAAGAAGGGTTTCATCAAGTTCCACTTCAATATGCATGCCATCTTCTTGATCCTCTCTATTTATAATATATGCATTTTCTTGTAGGTGAGAATACATAGCACTTTTTTCGTAGGGGATACATAAGGAGACTTTTGTTGTTTGAGGGAAGATATGATGGCAGATAGTGTCTATTAGTACTTCAATGCTTTTATCATCTTTCGCACTGATGTGAAGTGAGTGTTCATCTGCATATGGGTACGCAATATCTACTTTATCGCATTGATTGTATACCGTAATCATTTCTATGCTACTAGCATGGATGCGCTCAAGTGTAGCTTTGGTAACTTCCATTTGCTTTGTCACATCCTCACTTGAAACATCAACAATCTGTAAAAGTAAATCCGCAAAGGTAACCTCTTCTAATGTAGAATGGAAGGCTTCAATAAGTTCATGTGGTAAATCACGAACAAATCCTACCGTATCACTTATTAAAAAGGAACGCCCATGAGGAAGGTCAATTCTACGAATGGAAGTATCTAAAGTTGCAAACAGCATATCTTTTTCTAATACTTTTTTTTCATCATCTTGACTCGTATAAGAAAGCAAGGCATTCATAATTGTCGATTTCCCAGCGTTTGTATAACCAACAAGGGAAACCAAAGGAAGTTGAGATTTCTGCCGTGCTTTACGTTGTGTCCCTCGTTGAGCTTTCAACTCTTTTAAATCACGTGTAGTTTGTGCTATACGTGATTTGATTCTTCTTCGATCAAGTTCTAATTGTTTTTCTCCAGCACCTTTGTTTTTACCACTTGCACTTTGTCTACCAAGTTGAGTATTTGCACCGACTAACCTAGGCAGTTGTTTTTTTAATTGTGCACTTTCAATTTGTAATCGAGCAGTTGGAGACATTGCACGTCTAGAGAATATTTCTAGAATCAAGTCACTGCGATCCATAACGGTTACATTCCAATATTCTTCTAAATTTCGTATTTGCATCGGGCTTAAGTTTCTATGGAAAAGTACAATGTTAATTTCATGTTCTTGTAAATATTCAAGTATTTCTTCACATTTTCCTTTTCCTATTAAAGTTCTTAAATGAATCTGTTTTAAAAGCTGTGTAAAAGTCGCATCAACTTCCATATCACAAGCTGCTACGAGTTCCAAAAATTCATTTGTTTCTTCTTCCTTAATTTCATAATCGGCAAATACAACAATAATTTTTTCCATAAGACACATCCTTACTTTCTTATTATGGCAAGTTCTTTCTTAATTATATAGGAAAATGAAGGAGAACAGAAGAGAAATAAATCATGTGTGAAAATGTAAAATAAAAAAATAATTTAGGAATTCTAGATACGTACTCGTATATACATATTGAAGGTGTGTTTATGCACAGAGGAAACGTGCTAGACAAGGAGAGGGAATATACCAGAATTATGTATTGTGTATCTTATATTGCTGGTTGTCATACCTTACTTACAGCGAAATCGTAAGTAGGGGACAATCGTTTAAGAAAACCTACATAGGCACAAAACTCTTCGTGATTTAGTACCTCTAAAACAAAAGGGAATGAGTCGGACCTCATTCCCTTTCCTGTCCATAGACAGTCTTGTGATTTAGCAAATACATTATAATATGTACTTATCTAAAACACAATATCATTTATAGTATAGTTTATGCAGAATGTAACATGCGTTCTACAACTGGAATTTGTGCTAATCTTAATCCACATATACATCCAAGAGCAGTACTGATAGAATCACTAATTACAAATGGAGCTGCGCCAATGGAAATTATTCCAATGATGTCTTTTTCAACTCCCATATAGAAGTTTAAAATTCCGTACATGTATGCACAACCAATGAAATAAACAATTAAAATACCAAATAGGCAAACTGGTAATAATTGATAGAAGCTTTGGAAGTGAAAACGAGTACGTAATATGGATATTACACAAGCAGCAACTGGGAAGGATAATAAAAATCCAAAAGATGGCTGTAATACATAGGAAATACCACCACCAGAAGCAAATACAGGTAAGCCTAATAATCCCATAGTTAGGAATAAACCATAAGAAATAATGATATGTTTAGGACTTAACAACACTCCTGCTAGAATGAGGGAACAAGTTTGTAAGGTGAGTGGGATCAAACCTACAGGGATCACAACTTTTGATGAAATTACAAATAATACTGTGAAGAATGCACATAAAGTTAACTCTTTTGTTTTCATTTTGAATACCTCTTTTCGTTATACGCTAAGTATCATAAACGCATCATGCATATCTGTCAAGAAAAAGATTTGATGTTCAAACTATAACGGAATATGGGAAAATGTGTGAAAATATAAATTTGAACTTCAAACTATTTACATTTAGAAATGTTCGTACTATAATACCGTTTGAATTTCAAAGTATTGAAGTTCTTGGTTTAAGGTGAAACACACAAATAGATCAAGTTAGAGTACTAAAAAACTACATCTAGTTTTGAATACTAAAATACTTGACATTGTTTACTAGTAATGATAAGCTAGTATTGTTATGGAAGATAACAGGAGGAACATTATGTTTGAAAAAGTAAAAGAAGTATTAGTTGAAGCAATTAACGTCGATGAAGATATGATTACAATGGAAGCAAACCTGAAAGATGATTTAGGAATTGATTCCTTAGCGGCAGTAGAATTATCATTAGAACTGGAAACAGAATTCGATGTCCGCATTGAAGACGAAGAATTAGCAAAACTAGTTACAGTTGCTGATATCGTTACATTATTAGAAAGCAAAGCGTAAGCTTCATAAGGGCCAAGACATCTTGGCTTTTTTAAAATCCTTGGGAGGAACAAACATGAATACTGAAAATATAAAAGACATCATCAAAGTTTTTGAAGATAGCAAACTTGCGAAAATGGAACTTGAAATTGATGATATGAAAATAAAAATGGAAAAGGCAGTTGGGAATGCTCCAGTACAGGAATATATGATTCCTGCACCACAACCAATGCCTAGTGTTGCACAAACTCCAGTGGAAAGTGCGCCTGTGAAAGAAGAGAAGAGTGGGTATTGGGTGAAAGCTCCAATCGTAGGAACGTTCTACAATTCACGTGCACAAGGGTCTGCTCCTTATATTGAAATTGGACAACACGTGAAAAAAGGAGATACACTTTGTATTATTGAAGCGATGAAAGTTATGAATGAAATTCATTCTCCAATGGATGGAATCATTCAAGAAATCTTAGTAACAAATGATGCGATGGTAGAATTTGACCAAGATTTAATTCGTATTGGTGAGGCACATGATTAAGCGATTATTGATTGCCAACCGTGGGGAAATCGCTGTACGTATCATTCGTACATGTAAAGAGATGGGAATTGAAACGGTTGCTGTTTATTCTACTGCAGATCATGAAAGCTTACATGTACAACTAGCAGATTATGCAGTTTGTATTGGTGGACCTAAATCAAATGATTCTTATTTAAATATGAAGAATATTTTAAGTGCGGCTTGTATGACTGGTTGTGATGCGATTCATCCAGGGTTTGGATTTTTGAGTGAGAATGCGAAGTTTGCTCGTCTTGTTATGCAATGTGGTCTAATTTTCATTGGACCTAATCCAGATGTAATTGATCAAATGGGAGATAAAAACAATGCTCGTCAGAAAATGATGGAAGCTAAGGTTCCTGTTATCCCTGGTTCTAAAGACATCTTACAAAGCGTTGAAGAAGCGAAGGATATGGCGGAGTCTATTGGGTTCCCTGTACTGATTAAAGCTAGCAACGGTGGCGGTGGACGCGGTATGCGTAGAGTAGACGCTATTGAAGAGTTAGAGAATGCATACCAAAGTGCAAAAGCGGAAGCAAAAGCAAATTTTGGTGATGATGCAGTATATATGGAAAAGTTCATTATTGAACCAAAGCATGTGGAAGTACAATTGATGGCAGATAAGCATGGAAATGTGCTTCATTTATTTGAACGTGATTGTTCTTGTCAACGTAGAAATCAAAAATTATTAGAAGAAGCACCATGTCATATTTTACAAGATGAAATTCGACAACAATTGTTATCGGATGCTGTCAAAGCTTGTAAGAGTGTTGGTTATGATAGTGTTGGTACCATTGAGTTTTTATTAGATGCTCGTGGTCAATATTATTTTATGGAAATGAATACCCGTATTCAGGTTGAACATACCATATCAGAAGAAATTACAGGAATTGATTTAATCAAACAACAAATCCTTGTGGCACAAGGATCAAAACTATCTTTTACACAAGAAGATATCGTGAGTCGTGGACATGCGATTGAGTGTCGTATCAATGCAGAAAACATCAAATTGAATTTTGCACCTAGTCCTGGAGAAGTGAAATTTATCAATTTCCCAGGTGGAAGAAGAGTGCGTATTGAAAGTGCCGTATACAATGGCTATAAGATTCCTCCATATTATGATTCTATGATTGCGAAAGTAATCACGTATGCAGATACACGTTTAGAATGTATCAAACGTATGCGTGTTGCGTTAGAAGAATTATTAATTGAAGGCGTTGAAACAAATATCGAATTCCAATATTTATTACTCCATCATCCAACATTTGTCAGTGGCAAATACGACACTGGATTTATGGAAACCTTTATAAAGGAGCTGAAAGAGGATGGAACAATTATTTAATAACAGAAAGAGTCGTCTTGATCTTTTTAAGAAGCGTAGAGTCATTGAATTTAAGGCTCCTATTGAAACACCTGAGAACATTTTTCATAGTTGCCCTGGGTGTAAAGAAAGTGTCTTATTTGAAGATTTGATGCATGATTTATATGTATGTCCAAATTGTGGATTTCATATGAAAATAACGGCACATGAAAGAATTCGTCAAATTATTGATGTGAATACGTTTGTAGAATTGGATAAACGTATGGTTTTAAAAGAAGAATCTAATTTTCCAGGATATGAAGAAAAATTAGATAAATTACAAAAAAGTACTGGATTATATGATGCAGTTGTATGTGGTACAGGTAAAATTGGTGGTAAAAAAGTAGCACTTGCGATTATGGATTCTAACTTCTTTATGGGAAGTATGGGACAAATTGTAGGAGAAAAGATTACGCGTTGTATTGAATATGCGACAAAGAAAAGATTGCCTTTGATTATCTTTACAACCAGTGGTGGTGCACGTATGCAGGAGGGGATTTTATCTCTTGTACAAATGGCAAAGACCAGTGCAGCACTTGCGAAGCATAAAGAAGAAGGACTTCTTTATATATCCTATTTAACACATCCAACAACGGGTGGAGTTTCCGCAAGTTTTGCGATGTTAGGTGATTTGATTTTAGCAGAGCCTCAATGTTTAGTTGGGTTTGCGGGAAAACGTGTAATTGAATCTACGGTAAATGAAAAACTACCTGATAATTTTCAAACCGCAGAGTTTATGTTAGAAAAAGGCTTTATTGATAAGATAGTGGAACGTAAGGATTCTAAGGAAACCTTATGCAAATTGATTACCTTCCACGAAAGGAGGGCATCATGAGTTTAAAAGAAAAAGAAGCACGTATTGTAGAACTTGAACATGCCCTAACACAACTTAGTGATGAAGATGTGTATCAAAAAGAAGCAATCGTGAAACAAATAGAAGAAATAAAAAAAGAAGCATATGAAAATTTAGATGCTTGGGATATTGTGTATTTGGCTCGTCATCCAAAACGTCCTAAAGCAAGTGATTATATAGAAGCGTTATTTCCGGATTTTATTGAATTGCATGGAGACCGTGCATTTGGTGATGATGGAGCATGTCAAGGTGGACTGGCTAGTTTTCATGGAATTGCAGTAACGGTACTTGCTCAAAGTAAAGGGAAAACGTTAGAAGAGAATATGAAACGTAACTTCGGGATGTTGAATCCAGAAGGGTATCGAAAAGCACTTCGTTTAGCAAAAGAAGCAGAACGTTTTCATCGTCCTATCATTACATTGGTAGATACTTCTGGGGCATATCCTGGAAAAGGTGCAGAAGAGCGTGGGCAGGCAGAAGCAATTGCCCAATGTCTTGAAGTGTTCTCCAACCTAAAAACACCTGTGATAGCAGTTGTGTTGAGTGAAGGAGGATCTGGAGGTGCTCTTGCATTCTCTGTTGCGGATAAAATCTTTATGTTAGAAAATGCCGTGTATTCTATTTTATCTCCAGAAGGCTTTGCGAGTATCTTATGGAAAGATGGAAGTCGTGCAGCTGAAGCAGCGGCAGTTATGGAACTTACTGCAGCGGATTTAAAACGTAAAGGGATTATCGATGAAATCATTCATGAACCTGTTGGAGGTGCACATGTTTGTTTAGAATATGTCATTGAACAGATGGATGAATTGTTATGGACAACGTTACAAGACTTAAATAAGAAAAAAGATAAAACATTATTAAGTGAACGATATGAGAAATTCAGAAAGATGGGGACATCTTATGAAATCTTGTAAAATAAAAGGATTTGGTTATGCGAAAGCAAATCGTAAAGTAACCAATGATGAACTATCTACCTACGTGGATACCAATCATGAATGGATTGAAAGTAGAACGGGAATTTGTTCTCGTTATGTGTCGGAAGAAGAAAATACAAGTGATTTAGGTACTCGTGCAGCAATCATGGCTTTGGAAAATTCAGGTGTTGATCGTAGCGAAGTGGATCTAATTATTTGTGCAACTTTTACTCCAGACTATACAACGCCTAGTGCAGCTTGTCTTATTCAAGAAAAGCTAGGGATGAATGAGCAACGTGTGATGGCATTTGATATCAATGCGGCTTGTTCTGGATTTCTTTATGCCTTAGAAGTAGGTCATTCTTTGATTGCCACAGGGCAGTCTAAGTGTGCATTAATTCTTGGGGCTGAAGTCATTAGTAAGCAATTAAATTGGAATGATCGTGGAACTTGTATCATCTTTGCGGATGGTGCAGGAGCTGCAGTATTACGTGAAGAAGAAACGGATTGTCGTATGCTACACTTTGCGAGCAGTATGGGAGATAAGGAAGGTGTTATTCATAGCAGTGCACCATTACCTAGACCATTATTTAGTGAACAGCCATATGATCCTTCTTATGTACACATGGAAGGAAATGCAACCTTCCGCTTTGCGGTTAAGGCGATGCAAGAAAGTATGGAAGATGTGATGCAACAAGCTGGTGTTACTATGGATGATATCGATTGGGTTGTACCACATCAAGCAAATAAAAGAATTATTACCAATGTATGTAAACGAATGGACATTGATATGGAAAAGGTATACATCAATATCAATGAATATGGAAATACATCCGCTGCTAGTATTCCTTTAGCACTTGGTGAAATGAGTGAAAAAGGATTGCTTAAAGAAGGAATGAAAATCGTTCTAAGTGGTTTTGGTGCAGGATTTACTTGGGCTGGAGCCTATATAGAACTATAAGGAGACGTAAATTATGTTAATCAATGAAATTTTAGGAATCAAATATCCAATATTCCAGGGAGCGATGGCAAATATCGCTACCCCAGAGTTTGCAGCATGTGTATCAAATTGTGGTGGTCTTGGAATTATTGCGACTGGTGCAATGGATGAACATCAAACAAGAGATGCCATCCGTCTTTGTAAGACTTTGACAGATAAACCTTTTGGAGTAAATGTTATGATGATGAATCCACATACGGAAGAAATCATGAAGGTCATCGTTGATGAAAAAGTTGCAGTAGTAACGACAGGTGCAGGTAATCCTGGACCTTACATTCCTGCATTAAAGGAAAGTGGATGTAAAGTATTCCCAGTGGTTGCTAGTGTTGCTTTGGCTCGTCGTTTAGAACGTGCTGGAGTTGATGGAATCATTGCGGAAGGTGGAGAATCTGGTGGACACGTTGGGGAAACTACAACAATGTCTCTAGTTCCTCAAGTTATTGAGGCTGTTAACATTCCTGTAATCGCAGCTGGTGGTATCGCAAGTGGTGCACAATTAAATGCGGCATTAAGCTTAGGTGCAATTGGTGTACAAGTAGGGACATGTTTATTAGTATCAACAGAATGTCCAATTCATGAAAACTATAAGAATGCTGTTATTAAGGCAAAAGATATGGATAGTGTAGTAACTGGAAGAAGTGCTGGTGCTCCTGTACGTATTCTAAAAAATCAAATGTCTATCCAATACTTAAAACTAGAACAAGAAAATGCACCACGTGATGAGATGGAAAAATTAACACTTGGTGGACTTCGTCGTGCAGTTTTTGACGGCGATATGAAAAACGGTTCTGTTATGATTGGTCAAGTAGCTGGTATGTGTAGAGAAGTTCGTCCGATGCAAGAAATTTTAGATAATTTAATCAAAGAATCTCAAGAAGAAATCGTTTCTCTACAAAATAAAATCAAGGAACTTGTATATGAGAACTAAGATTTCACTAGGAACGAAAATATTAGAGAAACCAATTATACAAGGTGGTATGGGAGTTGGTGTATCTCTATCAGGTCTTGCAGGTGCGGTTATGAAAGAGGGTGCCATGGGAGTCATATCTGCGGCTCATCCAGGCTATCGTCGTGATGATTTTTGGGAAGATAGTGCCAGTGCAAACTGTGCAGCAATAAAAGAAGAAATTCGCAAAGCAAGAGAACTATCTAATGGATCTGGTCTTTGTGGCGTAAATGTTATGGTTGCCTCTCATCATTATGAAGCATATGTAAAAGCTTCTATTGAAGGTGGCGCAGATGCGATTATTTCAGGAGCAGGAATGCCTATGGATTTACCTTCTATCGAAGGTAGTGAGAAGGTATTACTTGCGCCAATTATATCAAGTGCAAGAGCCGCTCGTTTAATCTTAAAGAGCTGGGATCGCCATTATCATCGTTGTCCTGATTTTATTGTTATTGAAGGCAGTGAAGCAGGGGGACATTTAGGATTTAAAAAAGATGATTTGATCAATGGAAATTGCCAAACATTAGATGAAATCCTTCCTGAAGTGCTTGAGGAAGTGAAGCCATATAGTGAATCCTATGGAAAAGATATTCCTGTGTTTGTAGCAGGGGGTATTTATACGAAAGAAGACATCGAACATTATCAGGCATTAGGAGCTGCGGGTGTACAAATGGCTACACGTTTTATCGCAACCTATGAATGTGATGCAGATGAAGCATTTAAACAAAAGATTATTCAAGCAAAGAAAGAAGATATTCAACTGGTAAAAAGTCCAGCAGGACTTCCAGGACGTGCTATATTAACGGATTTCATGAAGAAGAGTGAAGTTGCTCGTATTCCTTCCTCTCATTGTATTTTATGTATGAAACCATGTGTTCCATCGACCACACCATATTGTATTAGTGAAGCATTGATTCATTCCGTACAAGGGGATGTGGAGAATGGGCTTGTCTTTGCAGGTAGCAATGCGTATCGTATTGATTGTATGATGAGTGTTCATGATTTAATTGAAGAATTGACGAAGTAGGAGGAAGTATATGAAAACAGCATTTTTATTCTCTGGACAGGGTGCACAATACCCAGGTATGGGAAAAGAATTATATGAAAATTATGCATCAGCAAAAGCAGTGTTCGATAGCATAAACGTAGATTTTGATTTGAAAAACCTTTGTTTTGAAGGTGAAGGTGATGTTTTAAACGATACACAATATACCCAAGCATGTATCTTTGCGGTAAGTATGGCGGCTGCACAAGTGTTGAAAGAACAAGGCATTGAAGCAGATGTTGCGGCAGGATTAAGTCTTGGAGAATATGGAGCTCTAAGTTATGGAGGCGTATTCTCAATTGAAGAGGGTGCACAAATCTTAAGAGAACGTGGGAAATTGATGGCCAATGCTTTACCAGCTGGAACAAGTGCAATGAGTGCTGTTCTTATGTTGGATAAAGATTCCATCCTTCAAGCATGTGCTTCTGTGAAAGAAATCGGTATATGTGAGATTGCGAACTATAACTGTCCTGGACAAATTGTTATTACAGGAGAAAAAGCCGCCGTTGAAGCATGTGGTAAAAAGTGTGAAGAATTAGGCGCAAGACGTGTGATCCCTTTACAAGTTTCTGGAGCTTTCCATTGTTCCTTGTTGAACGAAGCAGGAAAACAACTTCATGATGTTTTATCAAAATATGAATTAAAGAAAGCAAGCATTCCTGTATACAATAATATCTCTGGAAAAGTAGAAAATGGACCATTGATTGATGTATTAGCAAAACAAATTTGTAATTCCGTTATGTTGGAAGATACAATTATGAATATGTTAGCGGATGGGGTAGATACCTTTATCGAAGTAGGACCAGGAAAAGCCGTAAGTGGATTTGTAAAGAAATGTGCAAAGGGTGTAGATGTCAAAATCTTGCACGTAGAAGATATCGCAAGTTTAAACGAATGTGTGGATGCACTGAAAGGATAGAACAAATGGAACGTAAAACAGCATTTATCAGTGGAGCTAGCCGAGGAATCGGTGAGGCAATCGCCATTGTCTTATCAAAAGAATATAATGTCGTGATCAATTACGCAAGCAGTGAAGCTGGCGCAAAGGAAGTTCTTTCAAAACTAGATCCTGAAGGAAATCACAAGATGATAAAGTGTGATGTATCCAACAGTGATGAAGTGAAAACAATGATGGAAGAAATTCAAAAAGAATATGGTAGCATTGATGTTGTCGTAAACAATGCAGGTATTACCAAAGATAACTTATTATTACGTATGAGTGAAGAAGAATTTGATGATGTTATCCGTATCAACCTAAAAGGTACGTACAATTGTATTCGTCACGTAGCTCGTATCATGATGAAACAACGTAGTGGAAAAATTGTGAATATGGCAAGTGTTGTTGGGTTATGTGGCAACATGGGGCAAGTAAACTATGCAGCAAGTAAAGGTGGCGTTATTGCGATGACAAAATCAGTTGCGAAAGAGTTGGCTCCTCGCGGTATTAATGTAAATGCCGTAGCACCTGGATTTATTCAGACGGCTATGACAGACAAATTAAGTGAAGAAGTGCAGGCTGCAGCAAAGAGTACCATTCCAATGAATGCTTTTGGAACAGTAGAAGATGTAGCAAATGTAGTGAAGTTCTTGTGCAGTGATGATGCAAAATACATCACAGGACAAACAATAGCCGTTGATGGCGGGATGGTGATGTAGGATGAAAAGAAGAGTCGTTATTACTGGTATGGGTGTTGTTTCCCCAATTGGAAACAATGTTGAAGAAGTATGGACAAGTCTACAAAACAATAGTTGTGGAATTGGACCTATTACGCATTTTGATACGACAGACTTCCGTGCAAAACTTGCAGGTGAAGTGAAAGATTTAGATATGGAACAATACTTTACAAAACGTGATTTAAAATTTAATGATCGTTTTACGCAATTTGCGCGTATTGCGGGAAAACAAGCTTATGAAGATAGTGGATTAGTGGATGCTAGTTTTGATCGCAATCGTTTTGGTATTATCATTGGTTCTGGTATTGGTGGTATCTCTACAATTGAAGGTGCTAGTACAACGTTAAATGAACGTGGAGCAAGTCGTGTATCTCCATTCTTTATACCGATGGCGTTGATCAATTTAGCACCAGGAAGTGTAGCCATTGATTGTGAAGCACATGGAAATGTTTCTAGTGTTGTAACGGCTTGTGCGGCTGCGACAAATGCAATTGGAGAAGCTTTCCATAGAATTCGTGATGGATATGAAGATATCATTGCGGCAGGTGGAAGTGAAGCAGCAATTACGCCTGTAGCAATTGCTGGATTTGCCTCTATGCGTGCACTTCATGAAGGAGAAGATCCAAATCGCGCATCCATTCCATTTGATGCAAATCGTTCAGGATTTGTAATGGGAGAAGGCGCTGGTATCCTTATGTTAGAGGAACTGGAACATGCCTTAGCTCGTAAAGCACATATCTATGGTGAAGTGGTTGGTTATGGTTCCACTTGTGATGCGAATCATATCACTGCGCCATTAGCGGATGGAAGTAGTGCAGCGCGTGCAATGAAAGAAGCAATTTTTGATGCGGGTCTTACAACATCAGATATTGATTATATCAATGCGCATGGAACAAGTACTCCATTAAATGATGCAAGTGAAACACTTGCGGTAAAAGTAGCCTTTGGTGAAGATGCAATGAAACCATATATTTCTTCAACAAAATCCATGAGCGGACATTTACTAGGGGCAAGTGGTGCACTTGAAGCTATTATTTCGACGCTATCTGTAAAGAATGGTTATGTACCAGCTTCTATTCATTATGAAGTTGCGGATGAAGCATGTGATTTAAACCTTGTTGTAAATAAAGGTATCTCAAAAGATATCAAAACAGCAATGTCAAACTCTCTTGGATTTGGTGGTCATAATGCGTCCATCATTATCAAGAAATGGGAGGATTAAACTATGATATACAATAGTAACGATATTCAAAAAATCATTCCTCACCGTTATCCTTTCTTATTGGTGGATCGTATTGAATCCATCGAAGGAAATGTAGTGGTTGGGACAAAATGCATCAGCGCAAATGAAATGCAATTTTTAGGTCATTTTCCTGAAAAACATATTATGCCAGGGGTATTGATGTTAGAGGCAATGGCACAAACCGTTGCGGTTATGTTGTTATCGAAAGAGGAAAACAAAGGAAAGATTGGATTATTTGCTGGAATCAATAAAGCACGTTTCAAACGTCAAGTGATTCCTGGAGATGTATTACGTATGGAATGTGAAATCACCAATGAGCGTATGGGAATTGCCTTTGTAAAGGCAGTCGCAAGCGTGGAAGGTGAAGTTGCAGTACAAGCGGAATTGATGTTTGCTATCGATGAAGCATAAGTTCCATATCCTTAGGTTTTCTACTTTGCCATCAACCAATGATTATGCAAAGGCAAACATGCATACTCTACAGGATAAAGATGTGATTTTATGCAATCAGCAAACAAAGGGAAGAGGTCGCTTTGATCGCATTTGGGAAAGTGGAAAAGATTTAACATTTACGATGGTATCACATAGCGCGGCGAGTCATTCACTCATCGCGCCATGTGCACTTATTGAGGCATTGAAACAATTTCAAATTCACGCATCTATTAAATGGCCTAACGATATCCTTGTGGAAGGAAAAAAAGTCTGTGGTATTTTAATAGAGAACGTATTTATTGGAAATGAACTTGCAGGAGAAGTCATTGGTATTGGTGTTAACTTAAGTCCAATTCCACTGCAACTACAAGAAAAAGCGACGTATCTCAACTTAGATAAGGATGCACTTTTAGATGAAATCCTTTTTCAATATGAAAGATTATCTGCCTTATCAACTGAAAATATACTAACAATATATCGCAAAGCGAATTATTTACAGGGTAGAAAAATACTACTAAATGATGTATTATGGTACGTAGAAGATATTAGTGAAGAAGGATACTTGATACTTACCGATCTGGAAACAACCAAAGTGTTGAAGAGCGAAGAGGTAAGTCTTTCACATATATATTAGGGAGAATACCATATGATGATTGGAATTGGGTGCGATATTGTAGAAATCAAACGAATTGCGAAGGCAATGGAAAAAGAAGGGTTCTTGCACATATTAACAAGTAATGAACTTGCACTTTTTCAACACTATAAAGGAAGTAGACGCGCGGAATGGTTAGCGGGGCGTTTCGCTGCGAAAGAAGCGATTTACAAAGCGATTCATAAAGAATATCCCTGTGTGATTTCAGATATTGAAATCCTATGTGATGAAGATGGAGCACCTGTTTGTACCTTTACAAACTGTGATGTTTCCATAAGCATTGCTCATGAACATGAGTATGCAATCGCATATGCAGTAGCGATATCAAAGGAGTAGATAAAATGTATTTGTTACGATGTTTAAAACTAATTTGGATTGTTCCAGGTGCTTGGATTGGCTCTATTTTGATTCGAAAGAAGCCAATGGATGAGCGTTATGCATATCTAGCACGTTGGGCAAAACGTTTGATGGATGCCTTTAAAATTCAAATTCAAATTCATCAAGAGGAAGAACTTCCAAGTGAAGGCCCTATTCTTTTTGTGGGAAATCACCAGAGTGAATTTGATATGTTGATTCAAATGTGTGCAATTAAACGTCCCTTCACCTTTATTTCTAAAGTAGAGAATGAAAAAACTCCCTTTGTTGGAAGTTGGTCAAAGACATTA
This sequence comes from Longicatena sp., assembly GCA_036639195.1. Taxonomy (GTDB): domain Bacteria; phylum Bacillota_I; class Bacilli_A; order Erysipelotrichales; family Erysipelotrichaceae; genus JAVWJF01. The sequence continues at coordinate 3,903 of JAVWJF010000012.1, read as the reverse complement.
GATGTACTCTTTTTTGATCGTAATGATCGCTCTAGCGGTATTCATATGCTAAGAGAAGCATCCCGTAGATTAAAGGATCATAAAGATTTGCTTATCTATCCAGAAGGTACAAGATCAAAAGGTAATCAAATGCACGAGATGCAAGCGGGAAGTTTACAACCTGCATTTATGTCCAAAGCATATATCGTACCAGTTGTATTGGAAAATTCATATCAGTACATTGATATTGCAAAGCATAAAGGAACATTCCATATTCATATTCTTCGTCCTATTCCATTTGAGGAATACAAACCTTTAAAAGCAGAAGGATTAATTTCAAAACTACAAAAGGAAATGCAAGATGTGTTAAATCGTAGTACACCTAGTAAATAAAGTGAGGACTTTTATTAGAAGGATAGAGCAAATCTATCTTTTTTTGTAGGGTAAAGAATAAAAAATAAGAAGTTAGAATAGTAAATGGGGAAAATAGCAATTTAATTCCTATAAAAAAATTGTAGAATTACTATTTTTCAAAATAAATGGTATAATTAAAGTAATTTATACAAGCCAGGTTGGGGTCTCCATAATTTTGAATGCGAGGCGATAGTATGGAGCATAAAATAAATCAATTCTTAGTTGATTCTACATTGATTTTTGAATCTTTATCGAGTAATAGTGATGACTATATCTATATTTGGGACTATCAGAATGGAAATTACATCACATCCGATAATTTAGCACAAGACTTTACGATAGCTTCGCAAGGAGCTAATTTTGTTAATGTTTGGCAAGCGTTTGTGCATGAACAAGATTTAAAACGTATTAGGAAATCTATCCAATTGGCAGTGGAACAACATAAGAAAAAAATTGTTCTTGAGTATCAAGTAACCAATGCAAAAGGTGAAAACTTATGGTTGAGTGATAAAGCTACCATTCGTTACAATGATACTACGGGAATACCCGATATTATCATCGGAGTTATGCATAATCTTCTGTATGATGGAACGGTAGATTTTATTACTGGATTGTTAATGCATGCAAAATGTAAAGAAATCTTCGATGTGTTAAAAAGAAATCGCTTAGTTAAAGATGTTTGCGCAATGTTAATTGGCATTGATGAATTCGCAAGTATCAATACATTACATGACCATAGTTTTGGTGACTTAGTATTACGAAAGACAGCACAAGATTTTTTAAATCTTCTTTATGATGGATGCACCATGTATCGATATGATGGAGATCAATTTTTAATAGTCACTGACAAATGTAGCAAAAAAGATCTGATTGAGTTATATGAACGATTAAAAGCATATACTGTGAAATCTCATCGCATAGAAGGGGTATCTTATCGTTTTAGTATTTCTGCTGGTGTTGCCAGTTATCCTCAAGATGCAACGGACTGGGTAAGTTTAGAAAAAGCAGTTTCCATTGCGTTGAAAAATGCAAAGGAATCTGGGAAAAACCAATGCGCTGAATTTTCAAGTGAAGTGTTTGAGGAAGCATTATATGAACAAAGTTTAACTCGATATTTAGCAGATAGTGTTGAACATGATTTTATGAACTTTTATGTTGTATATCAACCTATTTGCCATACTCGTAGCCTAAAAACAAAGGGTGCAGAAATCCTTTTACGATATAAAACTCCAAATGGAGAAGCTGTATTTCCAGATAGTTTTATACCACTTCTGGAACAATCAAGACTGATTATTCCTGTGGGGTTGTGGGTTTTGGAACAAGCAGTTCGTACAGCTAAGAAATGGTTGAAGTATATCGATGACTTCGTGATGAATGTAAATGTATCTTACATTCAATTTCGTGAAACCACCTTTTGCGATCATCTTGAACGATTGTTAAAAGAGTACGACTTAGATGCGTCTCATATCACTTTAGAATTAACTGAGAGTTATTTTATAAGTGATGCAGAACGAATTTCTTCTTCCATGAGACGACTTCGTAAACTGCATGTAAAAATAGCGATGGATGATTTTGGAACAGGGTATTCCTCCTTAGCTAGACTTTCTGAATTCAATGTTGATGTAGTAAAAATAGATCGCTCATTTGTACAATCTTTACATAAGAGTAAATATAATCATGACTTCGTAGACTCTGTTGTTCGTCTTTGTCATAATGTTGGGATGAAAGTTTGCGTAGAGGGTGTAGAAACAAAGAATGAACAAGAAATTATATATGTCTTAAATGCAGATTTTGTACAAGGATATTATGTGTCAAGACCGATTTTAGAGGATGATTTCTTCGAATCCTTTATTAGCAATCCTCATGTTAATGACTCTCTTGTTGTTCTTCCAAATACGCAACTTCAACGTGATCAACTTGTCAGTGATAATGATGTTTTGACAGCTATGCTAGATGCGACACCTCTGGGTCTTAATTTCTGGAATCGTGATTTAGAAATTATAGCTTGTAACGCCGAAATTATGAATTTATTTAATGCTGAGGATTTAAGGGATGTACAAAGTAATTTTGATTCCTTCTCACCAGAATATCAACCGGATGGAAAACTTAGCAAAGTTAAAGTAAAAGAAGTTATAGAAGCTGCCTTTGATGGTGAGGAAGTGCATACCTATTGGGAACATTGCAATTGTAATAAAGAATTTGTGCCAACAGAAGTTACAGCAGTACGTATTCCTTATATGGATGATTATATTGTCGCAAGCTATACTCGTGATATGAGGTCACAACGTAATATGGAAGAGAAAATTGAACAGTTTAATGCTCGTTTAAAAGCGATTCTAGACTCCAATCCATTATGTTTAAATCTATGGAATAAGAATTTTCAAAATATTATGTGTAATAGTGCTGCAGTTGAACTATTTGGTTTAAAAGATCAAAGGCAATATTTAGAGCGATTTTTCGAGCTTTCTCCAACATATCAACCCAATGGAGTTCTAAGTAGTGATTTAGCTATTGTATATATCACAAAAGCATTTGAAACTGGCTATTGTAAGTTTGAATGGATGCATTGTACAACAGATGGAGTAGAAATCCCATCAGAAATCACCTTAGTAAAAATTGAGGGATTGGATGAATTTGGTAATGAATTAGTTGCTGGTTATACCCGTGATTTACGTGAACAAATTAGAATGGAAGAAAAAATAGAGAAATTCAATACTCGATTAGAGGCAATCCTAGATTCCAGTCCGTTATGTTTGAATCTTTGGAATCGTAAATTTAAAAACATTATGTGTAACAAGGCGGCAGTTTCTTTATTTGATTTAAGTGAACCACAAGAATATTTAGATCGTTTCATTGAACTTTCCCCTAAGTATCAACCCGACGGTACACTTAGTAGTGAGAAATCCTATATGCACATTATTAAAGCCTTTGAAGAAGGGGTTGAGCAATTTGAATGGATGCATTGTGATTTAAAGGGAAACAAAATTCCTGCGGAAATCACATTGGTAAGAATAGAAGGTTTGGATGAAGATGGAGGCGATTTAGTTGCGGGTTATACCCGTGATTTACGCACACAACTGGAAGCTCAAAAATTACAGAATACTATTAGTATACGAATGAGAGCCGTATTAGACTCTTCTCCAATTGCATGTGTTCTTTGGTCTAGTGATTTTAAAATTATTGACTGTAATCAAGTGATGTTACATATGCTGGGTGTGCAGAGTACGGAAGAGCTTAGCAATGACTTTGACATATTTATGCCAAAAACGCAACCAGATGGTTCTAACAGTATAAAGAAGAAGAATGCTATTTTCAATGAAATTATGCAGAAGCAAAGTATATCCTTTGAGTGGGTGTATAATGATAAAGAAAAACAGGAAGTTAATGCTACTAGTAAAAAAGAAGGAGCTAAAGGAAATGTAATTTTTGATGGACATGAGAGCTCATTGGTGCTGGTCTTATGTTTAATGATTGTTATAGGTGGAGTATCTTATTTTAAGAGAAAGAAAA
>JAVWJF010000011.1:0-21245 GCA_036639195.1 Longicatena sp. | reverse complement strand
GCATTTCCTTTTGTGTGCCTCCAATAGAACCAATGGTGACTTTACCATTGGTTTTCCGTAACCCTAAAGTCTTTACAACCTGTTCCTTTACACCACTTATCTGTGCGCCGGTATCAATGATAAATCGATATTTCATATGATTCACATACACTGGAATCGTTAATAATCCAAATAGATTTCTAGATAAAGGCAACGTGAACTCTTCTTGATACATAGTTCTCTCTACACCATCTACTTGTGCATGTAGTTGTGCACTTGCCTTTTGAATACCGTTTAAAAATTCTTCACAATCTACAACGTCTTTAAAGTGTTCATATGTTTGCGCATCAATACATGTCGCGCCTTTACTTTTCACTTTGCATGCATGTCCAAATATCATAGCTTCACCTCGTACAAGTATTATATCATATCCTATGTGAATCTCCCGGGATTCTTGCTTAACTTTTATGGAAAAGACTGTTATAATGAAAGCATTCAGGAGGTTCGTATATGAAATTAAACAAAGATAAATTAGCCATCATTAGCGTGCAGGGAAAAGTAGATCATCCCGGTCTTGCGGCCAATGGATATCGCGTAGGATATGATGGGTATGGAAGAATTACAATGGGTACTGGTGGTATTACTTACAATTATAAAATTGGAGATTCTTGTATGGGGATTGAAGGAGACCACATTGAACCAGGAGTCAGTTTAAAGAATCCTAGTGATAAAGAAAATCATGCGCTTATGGCATTTGCGTGTGTTGGTAATGAAGCCAAAATTATCAGTGGTGACGCAAAAGGAAAAACTGGATTTGTAACTGGAAAACACGGTGGTGTAGATCATGTTATGGTATCCTTTGATGAGGAAACCTTAGAAACTATGACATGCGATGATAAAGTCTTAATCAAAGCTTGTGGTATGGGATTAAAGTTGTTGGATTATAAAGATATTCAGGCAATGAACATTGACCCTTCTTTATTCGAAAAAATGAATATTACAGAGAAAGAAGATGGAATCGAAGTTCCTGTAGTAACCATTGTACCCGCTGCCTTAATGGGGAGTGGACTTGGAGAAGCCAATATGATGATGGGTGATTATGACATCATGACACAGGATGCTCAAGCCAATGAGACTTATCACCTTAATGAACTACGTTTTGGAGATATAGTCGCAGTACAAGATCACAATAACCATAATGGACCACATTATTTAAAAGATGCTGTTTCTATTGGCGTGGTGGTGCACTCAGATTCCTTTACAAGTGGACATGGACCTGGACTTACCATTGTGCTAACAAGTAGAACAAATGCTATAAAACCAATCATTGATAAAGATGCGAATATCGCAAATTACTTAACGAAATAAAAACAAGGCTGCACTCATAACGAGGGCAGCCTATTTTATTGAAATGATTAATCTCTGTTTCCAAGGAAACGTAAGATATATAAGAAAATATTAATAAAGTCTAAATATAAATCAAATGCTGAGTAAATAGATAATCTATGTAATGCTAATTCATCTTGTTCATATTGCATATATAATGCTTTCATCTTTTGTGCATCATACGCAGTAATACCAGTAAAGATTAACAGACCAATCGCAGAGAATAACATTGTATCTGTACTAACATTTAAAAACATCATTACAATTTGAGTGATAATTAACGCAAACAAAGCTCCAATTAGGATAGGCCCTAATTTTAATAGATTCATTTTTGTCGTAAGACCAATCACCGCAAGACTTCCAAAATATACAGTCGTTACTAAGAATGCAAGTGCTAATGTACCTACGCTATAAACTAACCCAAGTACAGAGAATGTGATTCCTGTAAGTGCTGAATATAATAGGAATAATATTTTCGCACTTGTTGGAGACATCTTCATAATTCTTCCAGCTAATGCAAATACCAATCCCAACTGTGCAACAATCATAACGATTGGTAGCATAGGAATACTGAAAATAAAATCAAATGTTCCTGTAAATGTTACTAACATTGCCACTACTGTAGTGACCAATAAACCTATTGTCATCCAACCAAATGTTCTCGCAGCATGTCTTTGTAAAGATGTTGTATAGGCTGGTTCAAAATAATTTTCATTTTGTTTCATATCAAATACCTCCTTATTTCTATATTATTATAGTATACTTCCTATCATTATCCTAGTATTTTGAAAGATTTTCGCAATTTCCCATATTTTTTTACAATATCTCTCTTCTATTCCTTAGATTTCAATTTTATTTCTCTAATTTTTCCAATAATATCGTTTCTAACGCATCCATAAAATCAATATCTGCTTGTGCAGTTCTTTTAGGAATATGTCCATATTGTTTATGTTTTCGCATTTTGGCATGTTCATGACGGGATTGAAGTAATTGATCCATGTTGCCTTCATGATAACGAAGTCCATTCTGTGATAAAGGAATCGCTCCTTTGGCTAGGGCTAAACTAGCAAGTCCATAATCCTGAGTGATCACGATATCACCAGCATGAGCATGTTTCAGTAATAAGAAATCACTTTGGTCTTTTCCTTTATCTGCCATTAGTAAAGTTGCGTAGGGTTCATGAAAGATATGAGATGTATCACATACAAGGATTACAGGCACTTGATATTCTTGTGCCATATCGATTGTTTGCCCCACAACTGGACAACCATCCGCATCAATTAGTATATGAAACATGTTCAACATTATGTGGTTCAAAACCATTCTCTTTCAGGATTTGCATGACTTCATTGATGTGTTCTTGGTCGTTGGTTTCTATCACTACACCTACACGACATTGATTGAATAAAATACCATTTTGAATACGATTGTGATTAACAGAGATAATATTTGCGCCTGTTCTAGAAATCAATTCTAACATTCTAGATAAATTTCCTGGTTTATCCATTACATTCATATTGATAACAGCTTTTCTACCTGTTTTGATCAAACCTAAATCAATAATTTTAGAAAGTAAGTTTACATCGATATTCCCACCAGACAATAACGCTACACATTTACGGTTACTTAAATCTAGTTTGAACATAGCTGCCGCAACAGAGGTTGCGCCTGCCCCTTCTGCCACCATTTTCATCTTCTCTAACAATGTCAAGATAGCCGCAGCGATTTCTTCTTCACTTACGGTAACGACTTCATCTACGTATTTTGTACATAGATCAAAAGTAAGTGTGCCTGGTGTTTTTACTGCAATTCCATCCGCAATCGTAGATACATTATCTAATTGGATAATTTCATGTTGTTCAAGTGACTTCTTCATACTTGGAGCATTTTCCGATTGTACACCAATGATCCTACAATTCGGTTTTAAAGTCTTAATCGCCATGGCGATACCACTAATAAGTCCACCTCCACCAATCGGTACAATCACCGTATCTACATCTGGCATTTTCTCGATAATTTCAAGTCCAATTGTTCCCTGTCCAGCGATTACATCTTCATCATTGAACGGTTCAATGAATACAGCTCCTGTAATTTCTTGTAAGTTTTTTGCGTACTCATAAGCATCATTAAACGTATCCCCTTGAAGTTCCACATTGACACCATAACTTCTAGTAGCTTCTATCTTAGATAAGGGTGCAGTCTTAGGCATAACGATAGTACCTTGAATCCCCATCTTCTTACAAGAATACGCAACCCCTTGTGCATGATTACCAGCACTTGCGGCAATTACACCCTTTGCTTTTTCTTCATCACTTAAATTAGAAAGCTTATAATATGCCCCTCTTAACTTAAATGCTCCTGTAGATTGTAAATTCTCTGCCTTAATCCAAAGATTATCGTGAATCTTTGTAGCATGTACCAAAGGTGTCTTTGATATGATATTTTGTAGTGTAACATTTGCTTCTTGAATTTTATAGAACTCCATGCAATTATCCTCCTATATTACTATAACCATTGTACAATGTTTATTTCATAAAATAAAGATGAATTTCTACTAATTAAGAACATTTTCACGCATATGTTCATAAATCAAAAACACTTAATCATGAATTACATAATTTTTCCTATATAGAGAAAAAGATTGAAGTCCGAGACTTCAATCTTTAGATTAATCTTTTTCGATGAACTCTAACAATTCCTTAGCTGCTTGATTGATACCATCACGGTTTTCTTTATCAAGACCTAAGTGTGTATAGATTTCCCCAATATATACATTGTCTTTTTCCAATGCTTTAAACATTTCATGAATCAATGGTTCACATACTTCTTGTTGTTGCATAGGACCAAATGGATTCGCAAAGTACGTAGTAGAAATACCAACTTCTTGTGTAGTTCCTTTTGCCATACGTTTACCTTCTTTGCATGTTTCAATGGCTGTATCTACATCCAATCTAGACATACCGATTTTATCATCATAGTTATTTGCGTATGCAAATAAGTCAATACGATGATTCATTGCTACAACTTCATATGGTGCAGCAGGTGTAATAACACGAGCGTTGTTACTTGATTCTGGGTTCATGAAGATAGAACGGTCCATATCACGGTAAGGTGTACCTGGATCCAAATCATCTAGACGAATGAAAGCACCAATTTCTGTACCCTGTCCATAAGGAACGCCATCTTCTAAGTGAATTGTTCCCATGTCATCAAATACGATTTCGATATCTTTGATAACATCTGCTCCGGCAATTTTCAATGCTTCGATAGATTCTGATTTACCTGCACCAGAGTCTCCCATCAACATGATACCTTTGCGTTTTCCACTCTTTAAAGTAATGTTTACGAATGCACCATGGATTGGTAACCAACCCTTTTGCATCATACATACATTGTGAAGTGTTAAAGACATTTTCTTCATGTATCCAAAATATTCAATACGTTCGTTGTAGCTTACACATCCTACCCAAACATTGTCTTCTGAATCATAATGGAACGTTGTCGCATCTTCTCCATCTTCGTTACCAAACAATAATACAAGGTCTGGTTTTTTACGACATTCATCTGCATTTGCTAGTTCAAATAGGTTTGCTAGAGAAACTGCAGAAGAAATGAAATCGCGATGGAAATAAACGAAGGCTAATAAAGAACCAATTTTACATGGATAACAGAACCATTCATCTGCATTTCCAGTAAATTTTTCGATTGGGTTTACATCCACTTCTTCAAACATACCAGTACGTTTGTTTGATTTTGGATGAAGGATCATTGGAGTACGAAGTAGAACACTTTCTACGAATTCGATTTTCTTCAATGCATCATATTTCTTAGATAATTTTGAGTTCGCATGTTTACGTACCGCAATACTTGCATTTGTACCTGCTTGTAATTGACGATACACACGATTCTTACGTCCCATGATTTGTTCTTCTAAAGAACGATATACGGATAAAATCAAGGAATTGAAACTTGAGTCAGTTCCTACAAAGCTAATATCCTGTAATGTATTTCCATCCCCTGCAGAGATTACAGAGAAACGCTGGTGATTTTTCCAAAAGTTATAAGCTTCTTCTACAAATTCTAAGAGTTTCGCTTTGTCATTCAAATATACAGATTCTAATTCATCCACATTGAATACACGTAATAAACGGAACAATTTTAAAATTTCAAATGTTGCCTCTCTCGGTGTTTTCCCATCAATTGCAAAATTATATAAATCTTCGTCGTTATGTTTTAGAAATTCTAGATAGTTCTGGATATAGTTACTGAATGTTGAGGAATTCAACAACTGATCTCCTGAGTGTGCAAAACCTGCACTATAGTTTACGATTGCCAGTTGGTTATTTAGATATAATGTCTCTTTCATAAGCTTTCTCCTTTCAAACTTGGAATGAAAATAAAGTCATCTAAACCTTATCGGATACCATTATACTATAAAAAGAAAAAATAAGAAAGAGATTTTTGTAATATTTTCATAAAATGTAAATATTTTCATTTTACGCATATCATCTTTCTTATTTTTAACTTTATTTTAACTTATTGAAAACGTATTCAGTGATTTCATTTAGTGAAATGTTTTCATTTTCACTTGCTGTACGTGCTCTAAATTCAACATTTCCTTCGCTGATTCCACGACCTACCGTAATACGATAAGGGATACCAATGAGTTCCATATCTTTGAATTTTACACCCGGACGCTCATTACGATCATCAAGTACTACATCAACACCTGCTTTTTTCAGTGTTTCATACAACTCATTCGCAATACGAATCTGTTCTTCATCTTTCATAGACACAATGACAATAGCTACTTGAAATGGCGCAACAGATAAAGGCCAAAGAATTCCAGACTCATCGTTATGTTGTTCTACAATACTTGCCATACAACGTTCTAAACCAAATCCATAACATCCCATTTGTACTGGATGAAGGGTATTGTTGGCATCTAGATATTCTAGACCAAATGCTTCTGCATACTTAGTACCAAGTTTAAAGGTATTCCCAACTTCAATTCCTTTACAGAATTTTAGTGGTGCACCACAGGTAGGACAAACATCTCCTTCATGTACTTGTGCAATATCCGCAACACTATCAACGCTAAAGTCTTTAAGGTTTACATTTTGAATGTGATGATCACTTTTATTTGCACCTACGATAAAGTTTTTCATATGTGTAACTTCACGATCCATAATGATTGGACATTCCAATCCAACAGGACCAGCGAATCCAACTTTCGCATGTGTTACACGTTCTACTTCATCAAAGTTTGCTAATTCCATTTCATTAGCTTTTAATAGCTTTAACACTTTTGTTTCGTTGAGCTCTCTAGTCCCCTTCAACAAGAATGCATATGTTTTTCCATCGACACTATAAATCAAGGTTTTTACGAAATCATCTTCTGATTTTTTGAAGAATGCCGCAACATCTTCAATTGTTTTCGCATTTGGAGTTTCTACGGTTTCCATCTCTAATGCTTCTTCATCACTATCTTTTGTCGTATCGATTACCTCTGTAATCTCTAAGTTACTAGAGAAATCACAGTGATCACAAGTTACCACAACATCTTCACCAATTTCTGAAATGGCTTGGAACTCTTCAGACAAAGAACCACCCATCGCACCTGTATCGGCTTTTACAATCTTATAGTTCAATTCACAACGATCCATTATATTCTTATATGCATTGAACATCTTCATATAAGATTCATGAAGTCCATCTTGATCCACATCAAAGGAATACGCATCCTTCATGATAAATTCACGTACACGAATCAATCCATAACGTGGTCTTGTTTCATCACGGAATTTTGTTTGTATTTGGTATAAGTTATATGGGAAATCTTTGTAAGAACTTCCCTTCATCATTGCCGCAATCGTAAACAACTCTTCATGCGTTGGACCTAATACATAATTCTTTTGGAAACGATCTTTTAGTGCGAACATGTTAGAACCGAATGCTACTCTTCTTCCTGATTTCTCATACATTTCTTCTGGGATTAACGCAGGCATCAATAGCTCTTGTGCACCAGCTTGATCCATTTCTTCACGTACAATATTTTCAATCTTGTGTAATACTTTTTTCCCCATTGGCATGATCATATAAATTCCACTACTACTCTTTTTAATCATCCCACTACGTACAAGTAGATTTCCACTTGTACTATCTTCATCTTTTGCATTTTCTCTTATGGTATAAAAGAAACTATCTTTTAATTTCATAACGTTCTCCTCTAGTATATATCTTTACGATTTTTCTCCATTACTTTACGTATCATGGCATCTTTTTCCATACGACATGGTACAACTGTTTTAATAATTTGCATTGGTGTTTTTGCGACATCCATTTCATTTCCTTCTTGATCATAAATTTTATCGAAGGTGAATGCCGTGGTTGTGATACTTGGTCCAAATACTTCCGCTTCAATAAAAGGTTTGAAATTGTTTCTAACTTCTAAAGTAGCCATTCCACTTTCTTCCTCATAATCCACAACATAGGCAATGAATTCTTGCGTAACACCTGCGCCATTGACACCATACAAGTTTCCTGTTGGCTTAGGCAATCCTTCATAGAATCCAACCCCAGTGGGTCGATTTTCTGCCTTTGCCAGTTCATTATAATACCACTGCATACGCTTATCACTCAATCGTCCCTTTTCATAAATTTCATCAATCAAGGTACGATATGTTTTGATTAGTGTCGCTATATAATAGGAACTTTTCATACGGCCTTCAATCTTTAAAGATGCAATGTTTGCCTCTATCAAATCAGGAATATACTTTGCAGCCATCATATCCTTACTAGACATGGAGAACAAATCTTGATCATCATGCAATTGACGTTCTCCCTCATATAAACGATACTTCCAACGACAACTCTGTGCACACCCTCCGCGATTCGCATCTCTTCCTGTCATGTTATTGGATAACACACATCTTCCAGAATAAGAGATACACATACCTCCATGAATAAATACTTCAAGAGGAATATCCGTATGTTTAGCAGTTGCTTGAATTTCTTCTAAAGTACACTCTCTTGCAAGTACCACTCGATCCATTCCTTTTTCTTTCCAATACTTCGCACAAGAAGAATTGGTAGAAGAATGTTGTGTACTTACATGCACTTCTAATTTCGATGCGTATTTTTTTGCGGTTGTTGCAATATAAGGCGATGCGGCAATGATTGCCGTAACACCCACTCTTTCCAGTTCCATCAAATATTCTTTTAACCCGTTCAAATCTTCTTCATGTGGCAACATATTTACAGTTACATGCACATGGGCGCCATGTGCTTTCGCAAACTTTACCCCTTCTTCAATATCTGGGATATCAAAGTTACTTGCACGAGAACGCAAAGAAAATTGTTTACCACCCAAATACACTGCATCTGCACCATATAAAACCGCAATCTTTAAACGTTCTAAATCTCCAGCTGGTGCTAGTAATTCAATTTTCTTCATATGTTCACCTACTTTACTTTACTTGTCTTTGTATAATAGAAGCCATGCGTCATGTGATCCTCTGGATACTTCTCACGCATTTCTTCATATGTTTTTCTTCCATTTCTTGTTCCATTTAAAATTTCTTTGTAATATCCTATCATTTCACATACATAATCGATATCATGAAAGATTCCATCGATTCGCACATGTTGTATCCCTGCTTCACTTAAATCCTTTATTTCATCAAAGGAAGAAAGTGTAAATCCAGTAAATACATGCGTACCTAAATCATCTTCTATGATTGGCATATGTTCATCTCTTGTTTCTTCCATAATATATAAATCGTGTTTATCTTTAATGTCTTCGCTCTTTCCAAGGAAATCGAGATAATTCGACAATAAATGACGTTTGCTATGCATCATATTCAATCTTCCATGAATGATCACTTCACAGTTTCCTTTTACATTTCTCGCAATTTCGCATATTTCATGTAATGTAATTTCTTTGGATATGGTTACCATAGAAATACCTTCATCAAGATAATATTGCACATCTTCTTTATTGGTAATGAGTGTATCTGGATTGTATATTAGTTTATGTCCCATATGAAGTTTCTTTGCCTCATAAAGAACACCCTCATCTCCATAATAGATACCATCTACATCCAACTCTTTTAAATAGGCTAGATGCTCTCTTAATAATTTCAGTTCATCTTCCATAAAAAAACGATTTACAAGTACATACATGTTCATAGATTTCTCAGCACTCAACTTACGAATGAGACCAAGTTCCTCTACATCAAAATATGCAGCTCCTCGTACAGAAAAGAATGGAGTCGCAATAACAAGAGCGTCGGCTACTTCATGTAGTTTTGTAATATCCTCGATTGTATAAGGTGTCGTAATAAATTCCATGAAGCACTTCCTCTCTTTTCCATAGTTAATATTATATAATAATATCGTACTTTAGGGTAGCGTAAATTATCGTTATCGCTTATAATTCGTATTTTCTAGTGGTAGTGGTTTAGGATTTGATAACACCCACTTGACCATAAGCTCACTAAAACGACGAAATTGGCTTTCTTCTCCCTGTTTCTTTTCGATCATTTTTAGTAATACAGTGAGTTCTTCTTCCTCCTCTTCTTTCAAAGGAGTGCCTTGCGCAAGATAGGAAGGCATTGATTGTATCATCATTTTATAGTTTTTATCCCAATTGCTAGCGCCATTATCTAATATTTCATAAGACACTTTACCTGAAATACGAATTACTTCTCCTTGAATGGTACTCGCATGTCCACTACTAGGAACTAACAATTGCCATAATTCTTGATATTGGGATTGCCATTTCGTTGAAGATACTTTGATATCTGCTATTCCATCATGCAAGACACGAGGGGCAACAGGTTCTACATCAAAGATTTCATATAATTTAGATAAAGTTTGCTTCATCTCCACATAAAATTCATTTGTTTCATCTACATGAAATTCAAAGTCTTCTCCATTGCGCTTCACTATATCTTTCATTGCTTGTGTCATACATGCCCCATGATCCAACAAATAATGAATACAAGCAATCGCTTGTTCACTATTATAAAGACACATTCTAGACAGTACCTCTTCTAAAGGAGTATTATGAAATGTTTTTCCTTTTAAATTCACATCTGCACCTAATGCAATAAGTTCTTTTATATGCTGTAATTGTTGATACATTGCAGCATAATGAAGTGGACCACATCCTTCATAATCTAATGCATGAGGATTGGCTCCCAATTCCACAAACAACAAAAGATTGCTATGTTCCATCGTTGCTTGATAATGAAGAGGTGTCTTTTCCCATCGATCAACATAATTGATATCATAGCCCTGCTCCAATACAAAATAACGCACCAAGTCATCACTTAGACTAGGATACGATAGAATCGTATTTTTTGTAAAGGTATCATAAGCGTTCACTTGGCACTTCGCCATACGTTTTTTTACTTCTTCTTCATTTCCTTGTTTTAACAATTCTTTTATATCATTTGGAATCGTTTTACGTTTATTGCTTTTTACAATTGTTGTTTCTTCTTTCTTTATTTCCACAACAGGAGTTTGCTTTTGTTTCTTAAATATATCAAATATTCCCATATGTTTACCTCTCTATACATCCCTATTATATCGTAAACCATTCTCCCATACCATAATTTGACAAAAGAAAACGCTCCAAAGAGCGTTTGTATTAGTCTTTATGTTTTAGTAATTTAAGGACTTGTTTAAATTTGAAGCTGTTTCCATAAGACAAGGTACCATGACGATATAGTTTCGCACCTAAGTATCCCATCAAGAATGTTGATACAATTAGAATTGCAGCAGATACTACAATCTCCCATACTTCTACACTACCCATCGCAACTCTTGCGAACATTGCCATACAAGATGTAAATGGCAAATAAGAAACAACAGTTGATAGAAGCGTTCCTGGATTCATCATAACGGAGAAGAAAGTTAGGAAGAATGCAGCAATAAAAAGCATCAGAATCGGAGCAATTGCTGCTGATACATCTTCTACCTTGGAAACCATAGAACCTAATGCTCCAAAGATAAAGGAATAGAAGAGATAACCAAAGGTTCCAAATACGGAGAATGCAAGCAACACATTTACGGGGATATTGAATAGGAAGTCAAGTGAATGATTCCATATTTCAGCATTTGCTTGATACGCTAGAACACTAACACCTAACATTAAGGTTACTTGTAAGATACTTGCTACCGCTCCTGCAAACACTTTTCCAAAGATTAGGGCATTGGTAGAGGTACTCGTTACCAGTATCTCCATAGAACGATTTCCCTTTTCACTTGCGACATTTGTTGCGGTCAATTGACCATAGAACATGATAACAAAGTATAATGCAAAGATTAAAATATACGTATACATATAATTTTTTACACCATCTTTACCAAGGATCACCGTTTCTCCTTTTACAGATGAGGTAGCGCTTTGTAAAGCTTGCTCAGGGGTAAGACCCATATCACTTAACATCTTTATTTTATATTGTGTGTTCATGATGGACTCTACGATATACCCTGTATTGTCACTCATAGAAGAGTCTAAAATTAAATATTCGTACGCACCATTTTCTTTGATATAGATACCTGATTGTAAATCTCCATCCTTGATATCTTTTTTCATATCTTCTATAGAAGCAGGCTTAATAATCGTTGCCTTTGGAAATGCACTTTTTAACATTGTTTCATCGCTAAACAAACCACTTGGATCATATAATCCGATTTTTCCTGTAGTTTGTGAAACATTATTTCCACCTTCCTCAGAACCCCCTATATCCAAGAAGCGAGGCGCAAACATGATAATCATTACAATTGCACAAATCAAGATTGTAGAAACACGATACCATTTTCCCTTAATAAATCCTGAAAACTCAAATTTAAATACATTTAAAAATCGTTTCATGCTTCATCACCTGCCTTTGCAACAAAGATATCGGTAAGAGAAGGTTCATATACCATAAACTTTTCAATATCAACATCTTTCTTCATCAATGCGGATAATACATCTTGTTTCTTAACATCTTTTTGTAAAGCAATGATAAGTGTCTCATCTTTTACTTCACTTTCTTTGATTAAGTTAGATAGTTCCTCACTACATAATTTTTTTAATTCTGTAACACTATGATTCAAAGAACTAATCACTAAACGATTGTTTCCAAACTCTTTTTTGATTTGTTTCAGCTCTCCATTTAACACAACATTTCCACGGTGTACAATAACGATGCTTTCACAAAACTCTTCTACATAATTCATTTGATGAGATGAGAAGATAACCAATTTCCCTTCCTTAATCAATTCTTGTACTACTTCTTTTAACACCTGTGAATTGACTGGGTCAAGACCACTAAATGGTTCATCAAGAATCACGATATCTGGATCACACATCAATGTTTGTGCAAGTTGTACTTTTTGTTGGTTTCCCTTCGATAAGGTATCTAACTTTCTCGTTTCATATTCGCTGATTTCTAAACGGCTTAACCATTTCTTTAAGTTGATTTTTGCCTCTGCTTTATTCATCCCTCTAAGCGCAGCTAGATACAACAATTGTTCATCCACACGCTTCTTAGGATATAGACCTCTTTCTTCTGGTAAATATCCAATCTTATAATCTAAAGCTTTGAAAGGTTTTCCATCCATTGTGATTGTTCCTTCGTTTGCTTTAAATACATCCATTAAGATACGAATGGTTGTTGTTTTACCTGCACCGTTTCTCCCTAATAATCCTAATGCTTTTCCACTGGATATTGAAAAAGAGATTCCATGAAGTACTTCGTTATCTTCAAAACTTTTCTTTAATCCCTTGACTTCAAGATTCATACATCATTCCTCCTTAGATGTCCTCATTATAGTACACTCTCCTTTTAAATGCAATATATATTTTACATTTATCATATATATATTGCAATTTGTATTGCTTTATAGGGTTGCCTCCATTATAATATAGGTAAGGAGTGGACCTATGAAAAACATAAAAATCAAGATAGCTCGTATGGAACTTGATATGTCTCAAGAGGAACTTGCAGAAAAAGTAGGTGCCACTAGACAGACTATCGGACTCATCGAAGCTGGTCGTTATAATCCCTCTATTAAATTATGTATCAATATTTGTATTGCGCTACATAAACGCCTAGACGATTTATTTTGGGATGAAGCATATGAGAAGGAGGAATTATAATGAAAGTATCACTTTTTGACGATTTAAGGAAGTATAGTAAAACAAAAGGGATCTTACCATTAGATGAAAGACAGATGGATACCTTAAAGGATATGTATTTAGAGCTCGCAAAATCCGTCATTTTAGGATTTATGGTACTCATGATATCGTATGGGTATATGGAAATGGCTGAGGAAAAAGTAAGTATTCCATACTTATCTATAGCTATGTGTGTGTTAGGGGCGATTACCTACTATTATACACTTCGCGTTTGTTATCGAAGTGTGGTGGGTTTTGATTCTAACTTTGAAGTATTATTGATTCCAGCATTTGTATTTACCCCGTTTATATTCTTTCATAGTATTTGGATTATATTGGATTTGTGTAATATCACAAAACATTTCTACGTATATTTAATTGTTTTCTTATCATTGCCAATCTTGTTCCTACTTGTGTATGCAGGTGCCAATAAAGCATATCAAAATGGTAGGAATAATATGGAGAAAGAGATTAATGAAGGAGAACTTCATTTCACCTCTCGGAAATTGATGGTAAATAACATCATCGTATTCGCAATCGTCTTAAATTTTTTACCGATTTCTTATGAATTTTATTTTAAATTTGGTATTGTAGCAGGTGCGATTCTTCTTCTTTATAATATTTATATTTATGGATTCCAAAATCCTAATAACGTGTATATCCTGAACGAAGAAGGGATTGTATACCATAAGGCACTATGGGGGAAAAAGGGTGGCATCATCAAGTATGATGATATCAAAGATATAGTACAACAGGATACTTTCAACATTGGGTATTCAAAAGATAAAGTATGTATCATTTGTAAAGATGGTAAGAAAATACGTTTATACCCAGAAAATGCATATCGTTTCTGTGTAGAAGTGAAAAACAATATATAAAAATTCCCTACTATTGTAGAGAATTTTTATTATGTGACGTCGTATGCAAGAGTTTATGAAGTTGTCGCATAACATCCTTTGGTTGTTGGACATGATTAATATCACATAGTGTTTGAAGATGAGATTCTCGTTGATGGTGTACAAGATGGAGCACATGACGATTGCTTGTTCTTTGAAGTTCTTGTTTAAGCTTTGTATAATCTGGTACTTTGGTGACAAACAATTGTACATAATCACGCTTTTCGTTAATGTACATATGTACATCATCATATGGTTTATCGATGAGTTCTTGAAGTTCTTTCTTTTGATCTTTACCTTTTATAATCATTAGTGCAAGTACTTCTACTTCTTTAGGTTTGTTTCCATATACATAGTTTTCATAGGGTTGTTTACGTGCTTGTTCATAAAAGGTTTCTTCTAAAGCATGTAGATGTTCATAATAGATATGCATGACATTATGGACAATACAATATACAAAGACATCCCCGTGTTTCTTTAACTCATGAACCATAGATTCATATGCACTCTCTTCAAAAGTTCTATAACAATGATAACTTTGTTGTTGGATGTTATAAAGTGCTGCCCCATTTAGAATGAGTAATGGATTTTGCATATGCATCCCTTGCATACTGGATAATATACTTCCAGGTGTTTCTTTACTAACCATCGCCAAAGATGCTCCTCGTTCGATAAACTGATTCCATTTTATTTTATGATAGGAAGAAATCCCCTCTTCCTTTTCCAATAATGCAAAGTCCACAACCATCAAACTATCTTTTTGTTTCCCATAAGGAATATGTACACAGTTTATAAGAAGTGCCACAAAGATTCCAATCAACGTATCCATGATACGATCTAATGCAAATAAATATGGGTTCACATCCATTGCATGAGAAACACAAATACTCATAAATACAACGCAAGATATATAAGAAGCATTCGTCTTCTTCCATAACACTGTAATATAAATAATAGGTATGATCATAAATGCAATTAAAGCATATTGTATGAATATGAAATCATGTGGGATATATGCTTTCTCAAAAGCTAGGACAAGCATTCCTATAAATCCCCCAATCAGGGTTCCTTCTACTCGATTACGAGCCACTTTAATGGTATTGGATGTACTTTGTTGGACACAGAGAACGGCTGCTATACAGGAATAAAAAACAATGCCTTGTTCCCCACGCAACAAATAGATGACAAAGCATAAAAATACAGCAAGTGATGATTTTAATATACGCTTTCCTATCTTTGGCATATTGATTCCTCCATTTTTTTAATTATAGGCGTATATTAGTAAAAAGTAAACCTTCCATACAATGTAAGTGTTTCCATAAATAATCGATTGAAAAAGGTTTTAAATTTTTACTATTCGCGTTATAATAAACTGAAAAAAGGAGGGCATGTATGATAAAAAATACAATGAAATGGATCAAAGAACACCCACACTGTAGGCTGTTAGGGTATTGGATTTTCTATCTCATCTATTTCTTTTTATTGGAGAGAATTGTCGTCGCTAAATATATTTTATATTCACCGATCGATGCACATATCCCATTCTTAGAAATCTTCATTATCCCCTATGCCCTTTGGTTTCCCTTATTGGCAGTATCGCAAGGATATTATATGTTGAAAGATCGTAAAGAATTTCAAAACCTTTGTTTCTTCATGTTTACAGGAATGAGTATTTGTTTATTGATTTATACAATCCTTCCAAATGGATTAGATTTACGAGTGGATCATTATCCAGATAATGTATTTGCAAACATAGTATCTATGTTACAGGGATTTGATTCCCCTACCAATGTATGTCCATCCATTCATGTTTCTACCACATTGGCCATTCATCTATCCGTACTACGTTATAAAAACTTTAAACATCCTCTACTACTTAAGGGCTCTACTTCCATCCTTTCCATTTTGATCATCTTATCTACGATGTTTTTAAAACAGCATTCCATTATCGATGTTGTCGCAGGCATCCTCTTAACCCTTGTATTATATCCAATTACGTATCATACAAATTGGAAGAAATTATTTCAACATACGTTCATTCGGAAGTATTTGAACTAGAAAGGCATCGCCACAATGACGATGCCTTTTCTTTTACATATGTTTCAACATTTTTACAGATTGAATAATGAACGTAGGTGCAAATGCTAAACCATAGATCATTAACAATTGTTCTAATGTGATTGTTGTTACAGAGAATAAAGAGTGTAATGCAGGAATCATAAGAATACATGTTAAGAATATAAATCCTACACAGAATGCCATAATGGAATACTTATTAGAGAAGAATCCAATACGGTATAGAGAACCTTTACTACGACAGTTAAAGCCATGGAATAATCTAGCTAAACACAATGTTGAGAATGCCATCGTAGTTGCGATTTCCCAGCTTACTTGTAATCCTAAGAAGTAAGAAATCATAGTTGCTATTGCGATTAAGACACCTTGGAATCCTAATTGTTGCATCGTATCTTTGGTTAAGATACCTTCTTTTGGATCTCTTGGTTTTTCTTTTAATATATCCTTTGTAGAATGTTCCATACCAATCGCAATCGCTGGTAAAGAATCGGTAACTAGATTGATAAATAATAAATGTACTGGAAGGAATGGAACTTTTAGACCTAACAGAGAAGCTGCTAGAACACAAATGATTCCAGATAAGTTACCAGATAATAAATAGATAATACTATTTTTTATATTCGCATAAATATTACGTCCAGTAGCTACTGCTTTTACAATGGTCGCAAAGTTATCATCGGTTAAAATCATACTTGCGGCGTCTTTACTAACTTCCGTCCCTGTAATACCCATTGCAATACCAATATCCGCTTGTTTCAAGGCAGGAGCATCATTTACCCCATCTCCTGTCATCGCGGCGATATTGCCTTCTTTTTGCCATGCGTTTACGATACGTATTTTATGTTCAGGAGCTACACGTGCATACACTGTGATATGTTTCAAACGCTGCACTAGTTCTTCTTCACTCATTGCGTCTAATTCTCTTCCATCCACACATTCATCTCCATCTTTATAGATTCCTAGAGATGTCGCAATACTTTTTGCGGTTACTTTGTGGTCTCCAGTAATCATCACAGGAGTAATCCCTGCACGTAGACAGTTTTCAACTGCTACTTTACTTTCTTCGCGTGGTGGATCCATTAAGGAAATCAATCCAAGGAAGGTTAATTGATCCTCATCTTCTAATGTGATTTTTTCATCATTTACATGACGATATGCAAATCCTAGAACACGCAATCCATGTTGTGCAAACTCCGTATTTTTATCTAAAATTTTCTTACGATCGTCTTCCTTTATCTCACGAATTCCATCACTCATTTGAATATGTGTTGCTTTGCGTAAAATTTCATCACATGCCCCTTTTAACATAAGTGTTAGATTTCCATCAATCTTATGCAAAGTAGACATTAACTTACGTTGTGAATCAAATGGATTTTCATCAATACGTGCATATTTCTCACGCAATTTCAATTCATCAATATTATATACTGCAAGTAGATCCACAAGTGCTAACTCTGTTGGATCTCCAATTCTTTGGGTTTCTGTTGTTTGTGCATCGGTACATAAACCAAAGCCTAACATCATCATACGATCTAGTGGCATTGCCTCATTCATCGTTTTCGCATCAATCAATTCTTCATTGCGATATACATTGATTGCGGTCATCTTATTTTGTGTTAACGTTCCTGTTTTATCACTACAGATTACGGTAACACATCCAAGGCTTTCTACAGAGTTAATGTTCTTAATGATCGCATTCTCTTTTGCCATTTGGTTCGTTCCCATTGCAAGTACAATGGTAACGATACTAGCAAGTGCTTCTGGAATTGCCGCTACCGCTAACGCTACCGCACACATCATCGCATCTAAGACATTATTCCCTTGCATTATGTTTAAACCAAATACAAGGATACAAATGGCAATAATCGCAACACTTAACTTCTTACTAAAATCATCAAGGGTTCTTTGAAGTGGAGTCTTACGTTCTTTTGTGGTATTCATAAGTGTAGCAATTTTACCAATTTCAGTATTCATACCAATAGAAGTAATTACTACTTTACCACGTCCATAAGTTACCAATCCACTTGAAAATACCATATTTTTCTGATCGCCGATACCACTTTCTTCTTCGATCACTTCAATTTGTTTATCAACACTTTCTACTTCTCCGGTTAAGGCACTTTCATTCACTTGTAAAGAGAAGCTATCTAAGATACGTCCATCCGCACCTACAACATCTCCAGCCTCTAACAACATGATGTCCCCAACCATCAACTCACTACTGCTTACTTCCATAACTCCACCATCACGAATTACACGTGTATGAGGAGTGGATAATTGTTTTAAGGAATCCAAAGATTTCTGTGCTTTAATGGTTTGTACAGTTCCTAAAATTGCATTCATCGTGATAACCGCAAGGATAACAATAGTGCTTTCTACTTCTCCACTTACCATTGAGATAATCGCCGCAATAATCAAAATGATTACCAATAAATCTTTAAACTGTGTTAAAAATACAACAAGTGGAGAAACTGGTTTTGATTCCTCTAGTACGTTTCTTCCATATTGTTCTCTTCGTTTTTCAACTTCACTACTACTGAGTCCTTCTAACGTAGTATTTAACTCATTTAGTATTTCTGACGTTTCTTTTTGATAATTTTGTTTCATATAAGATCCTCACTTTTCTTTACTGTGCATTTACTAGTCTTACCACTTTAACAAAATAAAAACGAGACTATATAAAAAGCACTACCTTTTTATAAGTCTCGTCATTTAAGAATTAGGCCAGAATAATAATATTCGGGATTGTTGACCATATTCGCACAATATCGTGCTGACTACTCCCTTATTGACTCTAAGTTTAACAGATAAATTCTATTTTGTAAATTAAGATTTTTCTTTTTCTTTTAATTCTTCTTCATTTTTTATTTCATCCAACGTTTTTTTAATACCTTCCGCAATCTTATTTGACATCTGTGTTTGGCTGTAACCTTCAATTAAGTGACGTTGATCTATATCACTATTGATAAACCCTAACTCAAATAATACAGCAGGTACTTGATTATTTTGTAGCACATGCAATGGAGAAACATCTTGATCTTTCATTCCACGATTAAGGGAGTATCCAAGTGTATCTACACTATCTAAGATATTCATTCCTAATCTTTCTACCTCTGCTTTATCAAATTGTCCCCATACCTCATATCCATAAGAACCATAATCTACTTCTTCTGAATTCACATGAATGGACACAAAGAGCTTCGCTCCACTATTATTGGAAACTTTTGTTCGATATCGTAAATCTCCCATCTCTTCATCTGCCCAATCAACATTATCACTATCGCGTGTATAAGACACTTTATATCCAGCAGATTCTAATTGTTTTCCTATTTGAAGAGTAACTTGCAAGTTGATATCTTTTTCATATAAATCACCAGAAACACATCCACTATCAAACCCGCCATGTCCTGCATCCAACACTACATCCACCACTTCTTTATCAAATATATCCGCAAGTAATGGAATTCGATCTTTAAACCCACACAATGTTATCAAAAGAACAATACAAATCACTTCTATAGATAGTAATACTTTTAGTAAGGGAGAAACTCTTTTCTTTCCTTTTGTTTTCACTTCGCTCCTCCTCTTCTATAACGTGTTTCTATTATATCAAAATCTATTTCATATGCGTGCATTTCTTAACAAATGGTAACAATTTTATAGCGTAATAAAGTAAACAAAAAGGACTGATTTCTCAGTCCTTAACGTTTATTAAGCTTCTTCTTTAGAAAGTGCAATTAATCTTCTATGACGTTTCATAGCATCTTTCTTAGTTTTCTCGAACATTTCGTATGCAGTTTCACCTTTTAATTTAGGTAATTGGCTGTAACGAGTTTCGCTCATCATGAAGTCGATCATCTTTTCGAAGTCTGGTTCTTTTGAGTCGATTGTTAGAGGTTGTTCGTTTCTTGGATCGAAACGGTATAAGTCTAAGTAACCACATTCAACAGCTTTCGCTTGTGTTCTTTGGTGGTTAGCAAGACCTCCCTTAATACCATGTTCAGCACATGGAGAGTAAGCTAAGATCAATGATGGTCCTTCATAGCTTTCAGCTTCTTTGATTGCTTTTAAAGTCTGAGCTTTGTTAGCACCCATAGAAATCTGAGCTACATAAACATGACCATATGCCATAGCGATCTGTCCTAAGTCTTTCTTAGCTGTTGTTTTACCACCAGCAGCGAACTTAGCGATAGAAGCAGCCTGGCTTGATTTAGAAGACTGTCCACCTGTGTTAGAGTAAACTTCAGTATCAAGTACTAATACGTTTACATTCAAGTTGTTAGCAAGAACGTGGTCAAGTCCACCGTAACCGATGTCATATGCCCATCCATCTCCACCAACAATCCAAACAGATTTGCTTACTAAGTCAACTTCAGATAATTCTTTTACCATTTCGATATCAGATTTAGCTGCAAGTTCTTTAATCGTTGGAGCAATTTCTCTTTCAGCTTCACGATCTCCGTGAATTTCAACATATTTAGCAAATGCATCTTTTAAAGCTGCATCAACATTGTCCATGTTGTCTTCCATTGTTTTAAGGATTCTAGCTTCTTTGTAGTTTTGAGCTAATGCCATACCATATCCGAATTCAGCATTGTCTTCGAATAAAGAGTTTGCCCAAGCAACACCTTCACCGTTTGCATCATTTACAAATGGAGTAGAAGGAGTAGAAGAACAGTAAATCATAGAACATCCAGTAGCATTGGCAATTAATAAGTCTCTACCAAATAACT
>JAVWJF010000010.1:0-24097 GCA_036639195.1 Longicatena sp. | reverse complement strand
CATAAATTGTTTCATTCAATTCAGGATCTATCTCATAGCTTACAGTTGCTGAATAATTAGTTTCATCTTTATCTGCTACGCCATTGTTGTTACGGTCTCTATAATATATAACTTTTTCTGATACATTGCTGTTGGTGATAATTCCAGTTACACTTGCTTTTGAAGGTGTGTATCCATTGATGAATGGAGAATCAATTGTATAAGACTCGTTTGTCTTTAAGTTATTAATTTGTTGCTTAATTGGAGCTTGAGGAGTTTGAATTTGACTTCCATCTTCTTTCCAAGTATCAATTTCATAATTAACTTCTGCTGAGTACGTTGTCAAATCCAATTTTTTTGTAATAGATGCATTAATTACGATGTCTAATAATTCATTACCGATACCCCCGTGTCTATGATATCCAATAGACCTATGATAAACAGTAATGTCGTATACTGCGTTTCCATTTGAATTCTCATTCGATAACTGTACGTTATAGAAATCTTGTGCTGTTGCGCCTCCGCTTAATTCACTAACTGTAGCACTAAACTCCACATCATATTCAACTGGTACAATGACCTTAAAGTATACTTCTCCTATACCACAACTAAAGGTATTACCAATCAAATTGCCACTATGATTAACATTTCCCTCGGATGCATACTCACCAGTTGTTTGTACAGTTACTTTACTTTTGTAAAGCAAACTGTCCAAAGATTCGTATACTTCTTTTGTTTTTTTATTTGGATCACTGATTGCTAGGATTGGATTACTTATCGAAAATATTGTAAATAATGCAATTCCTAAAGACAATATTGTCTTTTTCAATTTCTTTTGTTTCATATACTATGCCCCTTTTCAGATAAATAAATATCTACATCTATAGTATATGATGTAAAGGTATAATAAACGGTTAGAAAAAAGAAAAACGCTGATATTTCTATCGCGTTTATATAACATGTTCTATATAGTAAGATAATTTACCTTTTTCTACTGAAATATATTTTTTAAATTTTAACATAATTCTTTGTACAATGCTAAATGCGTCGTCTTTTTCCTTACAGTGTAACAACACCATAAACTGTGTTTTGCTAATATGTGTCATAATATCTTGACTGCGTAAACTTTGTTGAATACATGTTTGCGTACGCATCAATAATCGTTCCAACGGAATCTGTGTAAGAGGGGATTTCACTTGAAACATAATGAGGAAATAGGATTTATTTGTACGCTTACTATCTCTTAAATATACTTCAAATAAATGATCAAATACGATACGATCACAACAAAGTGCACCATCTTCTATTTTTTTCTCTTTCAAATGATTTGAAATGATATGGATATCTACTTCTTCTTCAAAATAATCGGAAAGTTGGTTCTTTAAATCTTTCATTCGATTGCTTGGTTGATAACCTAGATCTGTTTGTATTTTTGAGATGCTTTGATAATATGTAAAAGCATATCCAAAGTTCTTTAATGCTAGTAAAGCACGAATATAGTTGTAGTGATGTATTTCTACTGATGGTTCTAGTATACATGCTTGCAAAGCTAGTGTTCTTAATTGTTCGAATTCATTATGCGTATAATAATATTCGCATAATTTATCAACCGTTTCCAAATAAATTCCTCTAAAATATTCACATTTTTGTATGAACCATAGAGAATCACTTGTCGTATGTAATCCATTTGCATAAAGTGTTATAATTTCATTTGCATCAGAAACTAATTCGTCACAAAGTAGTGTTTCATAATTTATTTGTTCAAATTTGGTTTCTATGTCATAACAATCAGATTGTATACACTCATCAATATAATAACCTTGTTTACTTGTTCGTATGATATCTACAAACTCTAATCCAGGGATTTCTTTAAGTTCTTTTCTAAGTTTATAGATATAAAACTTTAAGGAACTTTGAGGATTATTTGCGTCATTCCATAAAATATCCATAATGTCTTCCTTTGGAATGGTATGGTTGCCATGCAGAAGGAGAAGTTTCAATAAGTTTAAAGCTTGTTTGCTGAGATGTTCACATAAGTCGTATTTAATCTCATTGACAATCATACTGTTTTCAGAAAGCAATAAAATCATTATTTTTTTCTGTTCATTGCTTTGAAGCTCGTCTATGCATTTCATTCAAATTTCCCCTTTTTATGATTCACAAAAAGTACTATTACATTTTTTGTACTATTTTACTGTCTTAATATCATACTACAAAAAGAACATCTTTCATATGTATTTTTCTATGATTTATTTATGACTTATCAAATTCTATGATGGAATGAAAATGAAGAGAAGGAAGTAGAGAATAAATCCTTGAAAAGTATGCTTAGTTTAGTGTAATGATTGCGTATATAGATTTATAAATAAGGGAATTTATGTGAAAATTTGACATTCTCTTTGTTGTACTATAAAATGAAAAAATACTCGAACTGTGAGTATAGGAATGAGGTATATATGAAAAAACTATTAGCAGTTATGTTTGCATGTACATTGTTACTAACAGGATGTGGTAGTGATGAAGAACCAAACATCAGCGAAAATACAGGAAAAGAACAATTGATTGTCGCAATGGATACGGAAAGTGCGCCTTACAATTATCTATCCGAAACACAAAATGACAATACGATAGCATTTGGGAAATCTTATTTTGCAAGTGGTTATGATGTACTAGTTGCTAGAGATTTAGCAAAATCTTTGAAGAAAGAACTGGTTATTAAAAAGATGAGCAGTGCAAAATTTGAAGAAGCACTAGATTCTGGTGAAGTAGATATCGTAATTAATGGATTATTAAAAGAAGATGAAAATGATAACGTTACATATTCTTCGGCATACGGAGAATCTGGGTTATCCATAGTTGTAAGTAAGGATGATAAAAGTGCAGCCTTCACGGATATCAAACAGTTCAAAAAATTAAAAGTAAGTGCACAAACTGGTATGGCAAGTGATCGTGTCATTGATCAAATCAAGGATGTAAAACATCAAGAACCTAAAGCCAACACAGCAGAGCTTTTAAAAGCATTAAAAGATAAGAAAACAGATGCAATCGTTTTAGATAATGCTACTGCTGCACTTGTTGCAAAACAAAATAGTGATGTAAGTATCGTATCCTTGAAAAAAGGATTTAAAGTTAGTAAGTCTTTGGTTATGGCAATGGAAGAAGATAGCAAAGATAGTGAACTTTATAAAGGAGTAGAATCATTCCTTAAAAAACTTAAAAAAGAAACAAAAGAAGAATATATGAATATCGCAAATAATGCTGCACCAGCATTCTTGAAATAGACGATCCCTTTGGATTGTCTTTTCTTAATATGAAGAAAGTAGGGAAACTATGTATCAAGAACTATATGAGCGTTTGTTTCTAGTAAGTAAACAAGCAGGAGTTGTTGCAAAGATGATGCAACAAGGGATTTTGAATGAAGGTAAGAAAGTGGACTTATTAGAAGGGGAAGATGCGCATCATAAGGCAATGCGTGAAGCAAAAACAAAAGCAGATGAAATCGTACAAGAAATGATCCTTACTTCTTTGTTGCCAAAATACAAAGATATCCTTACCTTAGATGTAGAAGAGGATACAGAAAGTATTCAACTATTTACGAAACAAGATTACGCAATGACCCTTGTATTGGATCCAATCGATGGAACACTCGATTACTTACAACAAAGGGATACCTATTCGATTTGTAGTGCTATCCTACAGGATCAAGATATGAAAGTTGCGCTCGTGTATTTTCCTGCTAGAGATGAGATGTATAGTTATTGTGATGGAGTGGGAACTTTGTTTTATAAAAAAGTATCATGTATGGATATCAACGATGGGGAAGAACTCAATTATATCCCCAATGAGCATACTCCATCCATAATCTATAAGAATAGCCGTCTTTCACAAGATATTGTACAACATCTTATAGAACAAGGATATACTGTCGTGGATGATCAAGAACATCGTTTGGGATGTCCAGATGCAATTTATAAATGTATGAGAGGAGAAGCACTTGCTTATTTTTCAGACACTAGAAATATTCGAGATATCCTTATGGGAGCGATTCTTGGAAAGATGAAATATGGGCATTATTATACGTATTTAGGGGAAGATGCGGTGTGGGAAAGTCATGGCAGACAGAAGGAAATTGTGTTTTCCATTTATGAAAAAGAGAAAATTTTTAAATAATTTCTCTTTTTTTTAGGATTTTTGAATTTTATCTCGTATATACATAGTGTAAGGGTTTAATAGGAGGCACTATGGAAAGTATAAAAACATACATCGATGAAAAAGCAACAGTAAAGGATATGAAACAAAGATTAGAGTATTTGCGATATTACAGTGCTGGAGTTCGTTTGCAAAGTATTCTATATGGAGAGTATGATAGTACCTTGCGCATTGAGGATGAAATTGGAGATTATTTACAATATACGAAGAGTGTTGTACAGATCGATCGAAATGCAAGCTATCATGAGCGAGAGAATGTTGTATTACAAGCCATGCATAGGCAACAAAAACATAAAGAACAACTACAGAAAAGAGATTTACAAGCATATATTTTGTTAGAGGGAATCGCGCAGATGAAGAAGAGTGAGCGAGAACTCCTTTTTGATGTTTATGTAAGACAGCGTAGTAAACAACAAGTCATGAAAGAATTAGGGGGCATTGTGGAGAGTACGTATCATCGAAAATTACACAAAGCGATGTTACATTTAGCGCTTATTTTGCATTACGAAATATATAAAGAACACTAACAATTTTGTAATAGAAGGAAATCTGGGTATGCTAGTTAAGTAAGTTATGCTATAATTACATAAGTGTTTTACACAAAGAATAAAAAGCATGAAAAACGGAGGGATCGAATTGAATAAAAAAATTACCATCAATATGTTATCAAGTGCAGACAAAATTGAGGGACAGGGTGTTGGTAGTGCCTATCTTGAACAGGTCAAACTTGTGAGTGAGGGAGCTCCTGAGATGTTTGATGTGCGTATCAATAGTATAAAAAAAGCAGATATCATTCATACGCATACAGTTGATCCACAGAACTATATCAAAATGAAAAGTAGCAAAAATGCAGTAGTTTGTTACGTGCATTTTTTACCTGATACATTAGATGGAAGTATCCAGTTACCAAAAATAGCTTTTTCTGTATTTAAGAAATATGTTATCAGTTTTTATAAATCTGCGGATTACTTAATCGTAGTAAATCCTACATTTATGGATGAATTAGAAAAATATGGAATTTCAAGAGATAAAATGGTGTATATTCCAAACTATGTATCTAAAGAAGAGTTTTATCCAAAACCAAAAGAAGAGTGCGATGTATTGCGTAAGAAGTATGAAATTGATCCAGATGCCTTTGTGGTCATTGGTGTGGGACAAGTTCAAATGCGTAAAGGGGTATTGGATTTTATCGAGGTTGCGAAGAAACTTCCTGAAGTGCAATTTGTTTGGTGTGGAGGATTCTCTTTTGGAAAGATAACAGATGGATATGAAGAATTAAGTGAAGTTGTAGAAAACCCACCAGCAAATGTGAAGTTTACTGGGATTGTACCAAGAAGTGAAATGAACGATATGTATAACATGTCAGATGTATTGTTTATGCCTTCTTATAACGAATTGTTTCCAATGGCAATCTTAGAAGCTGTAAACTTACATATTCCACTTGTGTTACGCGATCTTGATTTATATCGTGATATTTTATTTGAAAAGTATGAACGTGGAGATGATAACGATACCTTCGCACAAGAAATTGAAAAATTGTATAACGATAAAAAGAGTTATGAAGAATGTCAAATTCGTTCTAAGGAAATCAGTGAATTCTATTGTAAAGAAAATGTATTGCAAATTTGGAAGGATTTCTATACAAAGGTATATGAAGAACAAGAAGATGGCGTGATTCAAGCAAAGAAACGCAAACCTAAAGAAAAGAAAAAATAAGAACCTCGTGAGAGGTTCTTTCTCTTACGAGGGGATTTCGTAAAGCTTACACTATTGTCATTTTCTTACTATTGGGAATGTGATATAATAACTACGTTAGAAAACGAAATATAGTCATTTTATAGGATTATATATATGAGGAGTGCCATAATGAAAAATTCTTTTCGAAGTTATGCTCTCAATTTGCTCATTATACTTGGGTTTACCGTATTGGTTCTTTGGTTTGCGCTAAAGGATAATTATCACAGTGTAATGGCTTTGATAGCAAATTTAAAATGGTACTGGCTTGCCATCATCTTATGTTGGGGGATTCTCTATGCATGGGTGATAGGAATGATACTTACTGTATTTGCCAGACGTAATAGGAAAAAATATACATATCTACAAGGATTTCAAAATGGATTGGTAGGAATCTTTTTTAGTGGAATTACACCTAGTGCTACTGGGGGACAATTTGCTCAAGCGTATATTTTTAAGAAACAAGGAATAAAGTATAGTGATGGTGCTTCAATCTTATGGGCGGATTTTATTGTTTATCAAACTACAATGATGATTTATGTAACCATATTATTTGCACTTCGTTATAGCCATTATATGGATATCATTGGAACATGGTTTTTAGCGATTCTTGTTGGTTATATTGTGAACGTATTTGTCATTGCAGTACTTTGGACAATGGCGTTATTTCCTAAATTGTATGTGCGTTTAAGTCAAGTTGGAGTACAGTTGTTGGCGAAAATGCATATTGTAAAGAACAAAGAGAAGACCCTCTCTACTTGGACCATTCAAGTAGAAGGCTTTACAACTGAAATAAAGAAAATGCGGCATGAGAAGAAAATGATTTTTAAAACTGTAGCTTTAAATGTGATTCGGATGACGATACAATTTGTATTGCCATTCTTTATTGCCAATGCAATTGGTGTTAATTTAGGATGGGATAAATTTATAGATTGTTTAGCATTATCTAGTTTTGTCTTAATGGCAAATGCATTTATACCGATTCCAGGAGCAAGTGGGGGAACAGAACTTATCTTTACACAGCTGTTTATCTTCCTTGTAGGAAGTTATGCAAGTGCAAGTGGTATTATGATCTTGTGGCGTTTTTCTACCTATCATGTTGTCATGCTTGTAGGTGCTGGTGTGTTTATCTATCTAAAGCATAAATATAATAATGAAAAATATAGAACAGAAACAGAGGAACTAGATGATGACATTACAGAGCAGGAGGTGTTGTCATGAAGATAGGGATTTTTACAGATACGTATTCACCAGATATTAATGGGGTTGTATCCTCCATTGTGACATTACAAAATGAATTAGAAAAAAATGGACATACTGTGTATGTGATATGTAATCATAAAGCATTATCCACGAAACGAGAAGGTAATGTTTTACGTTTGCCAGGTTTAGAATTAAAATGGTTATATGGGTATAAGCTTTCTACTCCATATCATATCTCAGCGAAAGAAGAAGTGCGAAAAATGCATTTGGATGTAATCCATGTGCATACGGAATTTGGGGTAGGGATGTTCGCAAGGATCGTTGCGAAATACCTCAATATACCTGTGGTATCAACTTATCACACGATGTATGAAGACTACACACACTATATCAACCGCTTTGAATTTGAAGGTGTAGATCAAGTATCTAAAAAAGTAGTTTCTACATTTTCTCGTGCGATTTCAGATAATGTACAAGCGGTTATTTCTCCTAGTGAGAAAACAAAAGAAACATTATTGAAATATGGGGTGAAAACACCTATTTATGTGATACCAACAGGATTGAATTTTGATAAATTTAATCCAGATCGTATTGATATGGAAAAAGTAAAAAAGATTCGTGAAAGCTATGGTATTGCGGAAGATGATAAAGTTATCACCTTTGTAGGAAGAATTGCACAAGAAAAAAGCATTGATATTCCAATTGAAGGATTTCGTTATGTAGATGACCCTAAGATTAAACTATTCATTGTTGGTGGTGGACCACAATTAGAAGATTTAAAGGGTATGGTAAAGAAATATCACTTAGAAAAACAAGTTATCTTTACAGATAAAGTATTATCAGAAGAAGTACCTGCATATTATGCATGTGCAGATTGTTTTGTTTCGGCATCTTTAACAGAAACGCAGGGAATGACCTATATTGAATCTTTGGCATGTGGGCTTCCAGTTTTTGCACGACCAGATGATGTACTAAAAGACCTTGTGGTTGAAAATGATAGTGGGTTCTTATTTCAATCACCACAAGAATTTGCGAAGAAACTTATGGACTTTATGAAGTTACCAAAAGAAGAACAACTTGCTTTTCATGGACGAGCAATTTCAAAAATTGCAAAGTATGATTCTAAGGTGTTTTATTCAAAAGTAATCAGTGTATATTATCAAGCAATTGATGATTTTCAGGATGCGTATGAAGTTATTAAAGTCAAAGCATTAGATGATTATGTTCGTATTTATGTTATGAACGAAAAAGAAGATGAACCAAAGAAGATTTTGATTGATTTGGATGATTACTTCTTATATAAGATTCGCGTTCATACGATGTTGGATCGTATGACTGTTTCTTTGTTTGAACAAAAAGAAATCTTATTGGAAGCGTATCGTGGTGCGATACGAAGACTTCGAATGCGTGATTATACACGTAAGGAAATGAAACAATACTTCTATAAATATCCAAGCTTGAGTGAGGAAGATAAAGATAAAATCATTCATGAGTTAGAGGAAAAAGGATATATCAATGATACTCTATATATGAGTCAAAAAATAGAAAAGATGCAGTATTCACTAACTGGTAAGGGAAATATTCGTCGTACCTTAATCAACAAGGGGATTCCTGCGGAAGAAGTAGATCAAGCACTTGCGGATTTCGGAGATGATGAAGAACGCGAAAAAGCTGTGAAAATGGCAGAGAAATTGTTAATGACAATCAAAGATAAATCCAGCAAAATGAAAAAACAAACCATCATTCAAAAGTTAATCAACTTAGGATTCGATAGTGATATAGCGAAGACGACAGGAGATACCTTACGATTGGATGAAGAAGACGATAGTGAAGCTTTGGATAAGACAATCCAAAAAGCAATGCGAAGCTATATGCGCAAATATGCGAGTAGAGAATTGCGTGGACGTATATTAGCACATTGTATGCGTAAAGGATTTAATACAGCAGATATCAATGATAAATTAAATGAAATGGAGTGGAATGACCACAATGAAAATTAATGAATTACAAGATGGATTCAAAGGCAAAGTCAGTGTTCTACTCATTCATGTAGGACGTGGAGTTACCAATAAAGGAGCACCTTATTTATCCTTTACTATGCAAGACAATACAGGCACAATCGATGCGAAGTATTGGAACGTAAGTGAAGAAATTTTATACAGTTATAAGCCAGGACTCATTGTGGAAGTTGAGGGAGATGTTATCTCTCATCAAAAGCAATTACAGTTCCGTGTGCAAAAAGCAGATATTCTTGAACAAGATACACAAGATATTAAAGAATACGCACAAGAAGGACCAGTTCCTAAAGACGAACTAGTAACACGTGTACAAGCGTATCTAGATGCAATACAAAATGAAAAGATCAAAACACTAGTACAAGAAACAATTAAGAAATATGAAAAAGATTTTTACGAATATCCTGCCGCTACAAAAAATCATCACGATTTTGTTGGAGGATTAGCGACTCATGTGTTAGGGATGTTGGATTTGGCAAAACAAGTATGTAGCCAATATCCATTGTTACATCAAGATGTGTTGTATGGTGGGGTATTCCTACATGATATTGGAAAACTTCATGAATTAAGTGGGGCAATCATTACAGAATATACGACTGAGGGAAAACTACTTGGGCATATTTCTATGATGCAAGCGGAACTTGATCATTTGGCAAAAACATTAGGTATCGAAGGAGAAGAAGTTACGTTATTGAAACATATGATTTTATCTCATCATGGGGTATATGAATATGGTTCTCCAGTACTTCCAATGATTCCAGAAGCGGAGATACTACATTTGTTAGATAACATTGATGCACGTATGAATACTATGGAAAAAGCATTAAAAACAGTAGAACCAGGAGAGTTCACACAGCGTGTCTTTGCGCTTGAAAATAGAAACTTTTATAAATCAAAGCTCTAATAAAAAGATAGTTCTTATCACTAGGAACTATCTTTTTAATCACTATTCTCCATTAATTTCTTTTTAATATAGTAATGCTTTGTATCTTTTATGAGCGATAATAATTCTTCCTTTAAAGGTTCCCAATACAACATATCAGAAGGACTACAATAAGGAAGTACTTGTTTAACAAGTAAATTCTCTAAATATTCATTGGTACAGTTTTGATGGCGATCGATAAAGTATTGATAGAAAGAAACAATATAAGAAGGATAACTTTCTTTGTTTTTAATTGGTTCTAACATTTGAGCACCTTCATATGGACCTTGTTTTACAACAATATTCATAAACAATGCGGCAGGAAGATAATATGCTTTATCAAGTGTAATTAAATGCGAGAAACATGCATACGCTTCTTCTACATCGTTTTGATAATAATGCATGATTCCTGCGATGAGTAAACCTTGTTTTTGTTTTGTAGGATGGAAATTTTCAGAATGTTCTTGAATCAATTGAAAGAATTTAAGTAAATATACACGAATGGTATCGTTGGTTTGGACTTTGCGATACAACAACAATAGAACTTCATAAATATCCAATAAGCGTTGGTAATTCTTTTCTTTAATGAAAAGTTCTTCCAACCGCAAGGCAATGGCATGAGAATCTAAATAACGTTCTTCAAAGAAATATTGACGGCATTGGTCAATTCGTACGAAAGGGGATGTAGATTCTTCCATATGCATTTCATAAAAGATTTTTTTACATAAAGTAATATTCCTTTGATGATAGAAGGCATTTTGATACAGCATTGTCTTTATAATTTCTTGTAATGGATTTGGAAATATTGTATAAATCTCTCTATATTTTTCAAACATATCGCGTTTAAGCATTTCACGTGTGTCAAAATATTGAAGAGAAATATCTAAAAAGCTATAGATTTCTCTTGCGAGAAAGTCTTTAGAACCTTGTAAGTCAGATTTGATTTGTTCGCATAGGTTACGATAGTCTTCCATATGATACATAGTCAAAGCACGGACGAGTTGTTGAAACTTAGGAAGTCCATTGTTCCAAAAGGAAGGGAAACATTCATAAGTCGCATCAATTTGATATAAAAGATAAGTATAGATCGAATTTCGTTTGATTACTTTTCCATTTTCAATACGACTATAGGTATCGGCTGAACATACAGAAGCATTATTATATAAAATAAAATCACTTTGTTTTATTTTTTGAAAACTCCTGTAATATTTTAGTACGATTGATATATGTTGTTTGATCTCATCTTCTATGTGAATAGGTTTATACATGAATTCCCTCCTTTATAAATATTATTTATTATATCATATCCAGAATGTGACAAACTATAAATTCGTTATTTCCTTTGATGTAAGATTTGTTTCATGTTATATTATTAGCGAGGTGTTGAATTATGAAAATAGGATTTATATCATTAGGATGTAGTAAAAACCTAGTGGACAGTGAAAAAATGATGGGCATGATTACGAGTGGACAACATGAATTGGTTGCCAATGCACAAGAAGCAGAGGCGATTATTATCAATACATGCGGGTTTATCAATTCTGCAAAAGAAGAAGCAATTAACACAATCTTTAAAATGGCAGAATATAAACAGCAAAATTGTAAGAAGTTAATTGTGGTAGGGTGTTTAGCGCAGCGCTATAAAGATACTCTACAACAAGAGATACCTGAAATTGATGCGGTGATTAGTATTAAAGAGTACCCTCATCTTCATGAGATATTAGGGGAATTGTTAAATGGGAAAGATTTGATTAGCTATGATAAATGCGAACGCAAAGTTTCTTCAAAACCTTGGAGTGCATACTTAAAGATAGCAGAAGGATGTAGCAATCGTTGTACCTATTGTGCAATTCCTTTGATTCGTGGAGGGAATGTAAGCTTTCCTATGGAACAATTGGTCATAGAGGCAAAAGAACTTGCGAAGCGTGGTGTAAAAGAACTTGTTTTAATTGCACAAGATACTACAAAGTATGGTGTGGATTTATATGAAAAACGCTCCTTGTTAGATCTTTTAGAGAAGGTACATGAAATCGAAGGGTTTCATTGGATTCGTATATTATATATGTATCCAGATGAAATTGATGAAGAGTTGATAGAGGGAATGGCGAATTTACCAAAAGTCTTACCATATTTCGATATTCCTATGCAACATGCGAACAATCGTATGTTGGAAGCAATGAATCGTAGAGGTAGTAAGGAAGATGTACTATCTCTTGTGAAAAAGATTCGTGCTACATTACCACAAGCGACACTGCGTACAACGTTTATTATTGGGTTCCCAACAGAAACGAAAGAAGAATTTGATGAATTGATGGGATTTGTAGAAGATGTACATTGGGATCGTATGGGCGCATTTACGTATTCGCCAGAAGAAGATACGCCTGCTTTTGAAATGAAACAAGATGTGAGTGAAGAAGAAAAAGAAACACGTCTTGCGTATTTGATGAAACGTCAAGAAGAAATATCTTATGAAAATCAAAAAGCAATGATTGGAAAAACAATCGAAGTATTGGTTGAAGATCAAGAGGGATTGACTGGAATGTATCGCGGAAGAGGTGCTAGTAGTGCACCAGATGAAGTCGATGGGATTGTTATGTTTAAAAGTGAACGCTACATACCATTTGGTAGCTTTGTAAATGTAAACATAACTAGCGCTCTTCCACATGATCTCATAGGAGAAGAAGTTTGTTAAAAGGGTTAGATCCAATTTTGTCAAAGGAGCCGAAAGCGTTAATTCTAGGCTCTATGCCAAGTGTAACCTCACTTGATAAACAAGAATACTATGGATTTAAACATAATCGCTTTTGGAACATCATGCATGTATGTTATGGTATGCCGATAGACACCTATGAAGAAAAGAAGAACATCATCCAAACACAACATTTGATATTGTGGGATGTGATTGGTAGTTGTGAACGAGAGGGGAGTTTAGATAGCGCCATTCGAAATGTTGTTGTAAATGATATCGAAGCACTGTTAAAACAATATCCACAAATCACAACGGTTCTATGTAATGGGAAGAAGAGTTATGATTTGTATCAGAAATATTTTTCTCACTTACAAGTTTCTTATATATATGTACCAAGTACAAGCAATGCCAATCGAAGTTTAAAAGAAGAAGCATTGATTCAAAAATGGGTAGACGCCCTACATAACCTATAAAACGATAAGGGAAGTTCTTGAGAAAGGACTTCCTTTTGCATATTTATTTTTAATTGATTCTATATTTTCGTAGACATTTTCGAAGTCTCGTCCTATAATAAAAAGAAAATATGGAGGTACTTTATGGAAATTATCATGTGTAAAACGGATGAACAATTAAAAGAACTTGCGCAAAAGGCGAATGAAATTTGGCATGAATATTTTATCAATATAATTACACTAGAACAAATTGAATATATGGTGGAGAAGTTTCAAAGCTATAAAGCAATTAAGCATGCGATAGAAGAGGAAAACTATACCTATTTTCTAGCGTATGAAGAGCAAACCTTAATTGGATATTGTGGTGTAAAGTTAGAGGGAGAGCGTTTATTCTTGAGTAAATTATATTTACAAAAAGAAAGTCGTGGAAAAGGATTATCTTCTGCAATGTTAAAACAAGCCATTGCTTTTGCGAAAGAACATCACAAAAAAGCAATCTATTTAACTTGTAATAAATACAATACTCACAGTTTAGATGTATATAAAGCAAAGAACTTCTATGTCGTTGATTCTGTAGAAAGCGACATTGGCAATGGCTTTATCATGGATGATTATATTCTTCAATTAGATTTATAGAGCACGCAAGTGCTTTTTTTCTTTCACGTACACAAAGACATATACCATATTGCAATCACCACGTAGTATGTGAGGGAAGGAGGAATATGTATGCCAATACGAGGGATTGATGTATCTGAACACAATGGTGTTATCAATTGGGAGAATATGAAAGCACAGGGCTTGTCTTTTGTGATCATTCGTTCTAGTTGGGGACACTTTGTAGAAGATAAACAATTTCGACGCAATGTGAAGGAATGTGATCGCTTAGGGATTCCTTATGGATTGTATCACTATTCTTATGTAAGTAATAAAGAGGAAATGAAAGTAGAAGCAGATGGATTTATTGGGCTGTGCAAGTCGTGTAAACCATTGTATCCATGTTATATTGATATGGAGGATGCGGATGGATGGAAAGCGAGTTTGAATGTTAGTAATGAAATGAATGTAGAGACTTGTTACTACACCTGTGATGCTTTGGAACAAGCAGGATTCTATGCAGGGATTTATGCGAATCTTGATTGGTTAACCAATCGTATAAATTCAAGTAGATTGGATCGCTTTGATAAATGGGTTGCACAGTGGGCAAGTACTAATAGCTATTCATTACCTTATGGAATGTGGCAGTATACAAGTGATGGTTCTATACCAGGCCATAATGGACGATTGGATATGGATTACGCCTATTATGATTATCCAGTGATTATCAAGGAACAAGGATTAAATGGGTATGGAACTCCAACCGTAGATCCTACACCACCAACTCCATCCCCAACCCCTAAATATGCTGTAGGAACACCAGTTACTTACACTGGATTATGGACACAGAGCAATGGAGGGAATTGGTATCCCAAATCCGCTTTAGCAATCAAAGAAGGTGTCATTACCAAAGTAATCGTTGGGGCAGAGCATCCATATCTTATCAATCATGGAACTGGATGGGCAAATGATCAAGTCATTGATGATGAGAAGAGTGTACCAGGAGGAAGTGGCGATATAGTTTATATTGTAAAACCAGGAGACACATTGAGTGGTATTGCGGCAAATTATGGAACCACGTATCAAGCATTAGCACAATACAATGGAATCGCAAATCCAAGCCTAATCTATAGTGGGCAGAAAATAAGGATTCCAAGATAAAAAAGCGTTCCTGTTTCTACTCGTTGAAATGGGAACGTTTTACTATGTTCGCTTTTTTTGTGGTTTTGTGTTATACTATAAAAACTGAAATATTGAATTCGTAAACGTATTAACTCATATAATTATATGTATTATGAACACCGATAGGTGTATTTCATGTGTGGAAAGGAGAGTGAAATATGAAGAAAGATACACAAAAACAGAAATGTATGTGCAGTATAGAACATAAATACTGCGATAAAGCTTATTGTAAACATTGGAGAGACATCATGAAACAGATGATTTTAAATAGATAAGCAATACTAGCATCACTCTTATCCTAGAGGATGCTTTTTTATATGAAAAAACCTTCGAATAAGAATTTCTATTCAAAGGTTATTTTTTTCATGGTGACCTCTCAGGGAATCGAACCCTGGACCCACTGATTAAGAGTCAGTTGCTCTGCCAGCTGAGCTAAGAAGTCATATCTTTTTACTTGCTAGGTTATTATATCAAATATATAAAAAAAAACAAGACAATTTTATAAAAAAAGGCAATCATTTGGAATATGTGATGTTGTGGTTTGCGAGTGGAAACCTAGAAAGATAGGGAGAAATGTTGTATAATAAAACATATCGTATGGAGAGGAAGATGCTTGTGTTATTTCGAAAAAATAAACAACGTAACGATGAGGAATCGTTAGAGAATAATGATATTTTGGCATTGACTTCACTTGTACCCCTTTGCAATGGACAGGTTCGTAAGGATGCTTTTATCATAGAAGACTATGATATCTATGTATATGCAGATGTCGCTTCTTTACAAGACAATGTTGCGCAGATTGTATATCAACTTCATCATGAATGGTTACAAGAACCTATTGTAGAATCTGTTGCGGCAAGTGGAGATACGTTGGTAAATGCTATACATAATGCTGCACAAAGTTTCTATGAACATATATTAGCCCTTTATATAGAAGCGTTAACACCAGGTACTATTATGCATAAGGAACGTGTTGTTCAAGATGAATATGCGCTTTATCGAAGCGAAATCAATGGCGTGGGACGACGTGAAGGCGTCTTAGAAGGTGACTTCTGGGATATGTTAAGAGAAGATTTGTTGGGGTATGTTCGCAATGATAAAGTGTATTGGATTCGTACTTTTGCCTCAAAGAATAAAGATAATGTTATTTGCGAAGTGAAAATCAATGGGAAAGAGATTAGTGCACTGAGTGAGAAAATGATTGCGTATGCAGAAGAGTGGAATTGTTTGGATGCATACCATACGGAAAAACAAGGGATTTTATTAATGAAAGTAGATGAACAAGCACAGCCATTCATAGAAGAAGTTGTGGATATAAAACAAGTGATACTACAAGCAATCCATAGTTTTGATAAGTGCAAATCAGTGGAAGAATATAAAGCTATTCGGAAGCAATTGTTGAAACAATGTAATGATGAATCCCTAGCGTATGAAATATTTTCTATGATTCCTGAATTCTATTGTATGTATGCTTATGCAAAAGTGGAGTTTAAAGATGCAGTTTATTTGGTGCGAAAAGGGGAAGAAACAAAAGAAGTTCATAAAGATCAGGTCTCTAGTTATGAATTGGTAAAAGATTGTGTGTTTGAACATTTAAACAATGAGATGTTATCACGAGATGTGATTGAAAACGTGCTTCAGTATAGTGCAAATGCAAAGGCAATTCAGCAAGCATTAGCACAAGGAAATCAAATGGAAGAATTGTTGTTGCCAGGAATTGGGATACGTATTCCTTCCAATTATAAACTTAAATAAAAAAAGATTGACGAGTGTATAAAGGTGTGTTATCATTAACAAGCAGAAAAGTTAGTGGAAAGTTAGAAGCACCCCTTCTCACCTGATGTCTTAAGGCATAGGTAAAAGCTACATCATATCGTAAAGAAATTATGAGTATGGTTATTGAGCGGGTGCATAATGTGTACCCGCTTTTCTTATGGCAGCAAATGGAGGTGTCTATTATAAATAAGAAAGTTATTCCTAACAATGTAAACGACGACTTAGTCAATGAAAAAATCAAGTTTAAAGAAGTTATGGTTATTGACGCAAACGGAGATAAGCTTGGTGTTAAGATGCGTCGTGAAGCTTTAGAAATTGCATACAATCAAGAACTTGATTTGTTATGTGTTGCGCCTAAAGCGATTCCACCTGTATGTAAGGTGCTTGATTATGGAAAGTATCGTTTTGAGCAACAGAAAAAGGCAAAAGAAGCGAAACGTAATCAGCAGGTTACGGAGGTGAAGCCAATTCGTTTATCACCAGTTATTGATAAACACGACTTTGATACAAAAATGCGTCATGCACGTAAATGGATCGAAGACGGAATGAAGGTTAAAGTAGATATGCGTTTTAGAGGACGTTTAATTACAAGACTTGAAGTTGGTAAAAAAATTATGAATAGCTTCACTGAAGAAATAGCAGATATTGCGAACGTTGAGAAGAGACCTCTTCTTGAAGGTAATACAATGTCTTGCGTATTGGCACCAAAGAAAAAATAGTTAACATTAATAAGAGGAGGTACTACTAATGCCAAAAATGAAATCACATAGTGGACTAGCAAAACGTGTTAAAAAGACTGGTTCAGGAAAATTAAAAAGAAGTCATGCTTATACTTCTCACCGTTTCCATGGGAAAACAACAAAACAGAAACGTCACTTAAGAAAGTCTAGCACTGTACATGATACAGATTTCAAACGTATCAAACAGATGTTAGTGAAATAGAGGAGGAATAAACAATGCCAAGAGTTAAAGGTGGATATACAACACGTCAGAGAAGAAAAAAAGTATTAAAATTAGCAAAAGGTTATTTTGGAGCTAAACATATTTTATATAAAACTGCTCATGAGCAAGTTATGCATTCATTCAAATATGCATACAATGACCGTAAAGATTTAAAACGTAATATGCGTAAATTGTGGATTGCACGTATCAACGCTGCAGCTAGAATGAACGATATTTCATATTCTAAATTAATGCATGGTTTAAAATTAGCGAACGTTACAATCAACCGTAAAATGTTAGCTGAAATTGCAATTCATGATGCTGCAGGATTCACTGCAATCGTTGAAACTGCAAAAAAAGCAATCGCTAATCCTAAAGCTGTAGCTGCAGTAGAAGCTCCAGTTGCTAAAGAAGAAGTAAAAGCTGAAAAAGCAGTAGCAAAAACTGAAACAACAGATTTAGCTTCTTTAAAAGTTGCTGAATTACGCGATCTTGCAAAAGAAAAAAATGTAGAAGGTTTTTCTACAATGAAAAAAGCTGAATTAATTGAAGCATTAAGCAAATAATTCAAACATATGAAAAGCACCTTACAGGTGCTTTTTCTTGAAGATAAGACAATATAGAAATATCCTTAGTAAAGGAGGAGAAAACATGTTGAATACACGTCATACATTAAATGAGCTTTTAGTAGATTTATTTAACCATATCTTATTGATAGAAGAAAAAAATCTACGTGATCATGGTGTAACATTATCTATGACAGAAGTACATATTCTAGAAAATATAGAAAAAAGCGAATCAAAAATGATGTCAGCAATTGCGAAACGTTTGATGGTAACACAAGGAACGTTGACAGTTTCTACTTCAAAGCTAGTAAAAAAAGGATATGTAGAACGCTTAAAGGATGAAAAAGATAAACGTATCGTACGTTTACAACTTACGGATAAAGCAAATCATGTACTTGAAGAACATAGTCGTTTTCATGATGAGATGATTGAGAAGTTGTTAAATGAACTTGAACTTGATAAAGA
This sequence comes from Longicatena sp., assembly GCA_036639195.1. Taxonomy (GTDB): domain Bacteria; phylum Bacillota_I; class Bacilli_A; order Erysipelotrichales; family Erysipelotrichaceae; genus JAVWJF01. The sequence goes on along the minus strand of JAVWJF010000010.1, from coordinate 5,369 downwards.
ACAAGAACTTATACAATCTCTTCGTAATATAATGGAATTCTTTAAATCAAAATATTAGATCCTGACTTTGGTTTGGATCTTTTTTTTTGTATAATAAAAAGCACTTTGATGTGCTTTTATAGTTCAATAAAAGATAACAGTTGTTTACAGAATGCGGTGGTAGGATGCTGTATTAGTTGATGGGGAGTATCGAATTGCTCAATGGAACCATCTTTCATGACGACCACTCTATCTGATAAACGCAATGCTTCTCGTATATCATGTGTTACAAATATGATTGTGATTTTCAACTGCTTGTGTATTTTTTTTATTTCATCTTGTAGTGATCGACGAGTTATTTCATCTACTGCACCAAAGGGTTCATCCATTAATAGAAGAGAAGGTTTCGCTGCTAATGCTCGTGCTATTCCAACTCGCTGTTTTTGCCCACCACTTAGTTCATCGGGAAAACGATCTAATAGAGATTCTTCTAATTCAACGACTTGCATAAGTTCCTTCACTCGTTCATCAATTATTGATTTCTTCATTTTCTTTAAGTGTAGTACATAGGTTATATTTTCTTTTATGCTCATATGAGGGAATAAACCTATATTTTGAATTACATAACCGATATTCCTTCTTAATTCATTTTGATTGGTTTTGGAAATGTCCATATTATCAATACAAACACATCCATGCTCCGGAGTAAGAATACCATTGATTAGTTTTAGTACTGTTGTCTTTCCGCTTCCGCTTCCACCGATGATACTTACAAATTCACCATCCTTAATTTCTAAGTAAAAGTCCTTTAATATAGATACTTTTCCATATGACTTATGAATACTTTCCAAAGTAATTCTACTCATTGTTTTCCTCCAATAAATTTTTATCCAGCAAGAATTTTCTAGCGACATCTTCTTCATTTTTATTTTCTATATTTACATCAGCGTTCATTTTCGCCATTTCAATATCATTGATCGCTCCTTGAAGCTTTTCTAAAACAGGCAATAACTCAGGATGTTTTTTTAATGTTTCTAAACGAATGACAGTTCCTGCATAATATTTATTAAAAAAATTAAGATCATCTTCTAATAGAACATATCGTTCATTACTCAAGTCACCATCTGTGTGATAGACAATGATTGCGTTAACTTTATCCTCATCCAATGCTTTGTATTTTAAACCAATTTCTAAATCTATTTTATTTTTGAATTCAAAGTTATATTTTGTTGCTAAGGCATTAAAGCCATCATCACGTTCATAAAAATCATATTCAGCACCAAAGGTGATATCCTTTGAATGAGAGGCAAGGTCACTGTACGTTTTAATTTGGTAGGTATCTGCAAATTCTTTTGTGATTGCGATACCATAAGTGTTATTGAATCCGTATAAACCTTTCCAAGTTAACTGGAATTGTTTTTCATATTCTTTAAGTAATGTTTGAAAAGCATCATCTTGATTCATCATTGGTTTTTTCTTTAAAATAAACTCCCAAGCGGTCCCTGTATACTCGGAGTACATATCAAACTCTCCATTTAAAATAGCTGGATGGATATTGCTAGTACCGCCTCCGACTCCTTTGGTAAGTTCTACATGTAAATTCGTATCATTTTCAATGAGTTGTTTTAATACTTCACCCAATATTAGACCTTCTGTCATAGGCTTTGTAGCAATATGGATGGTATCACGTTTCTTTGTTTGTGTACATAAGGTGATACCTCCACCAAGAAGTAAGCAAAGGAAAATGATGATGTATTTCTTATTGGTTATTCTTTTCTTGTTATGACGAGTATACCTATGCTCAAAAACTCCAATGGAAAGATCGGCAATTAACGCAAGTAATGCAACAGCGATACTTCCAGCTACTGTCATTGTCATATTGTTTGTTGTGATTCCTCGATATATTGCTACTCCTAAACCACCAGCTCCAATAAAAGATGCAATACCTGCTAGGGAAATCGTCATAACGACCATATTTCGAAAACCAGATAAGATGATAGGGAAAGCAAGTGGAAGTTTTATCTTATATAGTATTTGAAATCTAGTACTTCCCATACTCTTTGCAGCTTCCAGAATGGAAGAATCTATCGAATTTAAGCCAGTATAAGTACAACGAATAATTGGTAGTAATGCATATACACTTAAAGCTAAAATAGCACTTGTATTACCAATTCCTGTAATAGGGATTAAAATACCAAGTAAAGATATAGAAGGAATGGTATAGATAAAGCTAACAACTCCCAAGATAAAAGAAGATGTTTTTTTCTTTTCACTAATGAAAATACCAAGCGATATTCCTATCAAAGTTGCAAATAAGATAGCAATGATGGAAATTTGTAAATGTTCTAAGATGAGTGGAATTATGAAATCTGCTCGATCTTGATAAAACTTAAAAATATCAAATAGCATACCATTTCCTTATTTAACCTTTCTATTTTTAATTCTAATATATAAAACAGGTGCATCAGCTTATCTGATACACCTGTACGATGAATTATTCGGCTGATTCTATTTTTTTAGAAGCAATTCTCTTTTTAAGTAAAAGAGTAAAGATGAATCCAGCGATACAGAATAATATTAAGATAGAGAACATAATTTTATACCCAACTTCAAGAGAATTTGTATCTAAGATACCTCCCCAAATAGATTGTAAGAATGCATCTGGTAAGAATCCAATAACACTTATGACACCAATGGTAGTTCCCATGAACTTATCGGGCATGCCAATTTCAGAAACTGGTACAAAGTAAATGCCTCTTAAAGCAGATTGTATTAATTTTACAGACATACCAAGAATGATTGCTACAAAGATTAGACTTGGTTTTCCTGGGACGGAAACAAAGGCAGCCAATAAAATAGCCATAATCACGAAAGAGTAAAGAATAACTTTCATAGATGATTTTGCTTTATCTACAAGCAATCCACCACCACCAGCTCCAATGTTCGGAATTGCATATTCATTGATGATAGAAATCATTGCGGCAACAGAGACACTCATTTTGAATACCCCTGTTAGATAAGGAGCAAACTTACCTAATGTAATACCAACTGCATAAGCGAAGAAGATTACCATACCCGCAAGCCAAACACTTGGTTGTTTTAATACATAAGATAAACCATATACTACAGATTGTTCATTCTTTGTTTCTGTATCTTTTTGTTTTGGTAAGAATAAGAATGTAGCAATACCACAAACTATGTAAATGATACTATAGAAAATAATCAAAGCCTGGAAATTTTCTCCCATATTATTGAAAATTGCTAAACCTACAGAAGTAAATAATAATGACATTAACGCAAATCCAGCTTCTCTGAATCCAAACATTTTTCCTTGATCATCATCTCCACCAAGTAACTTAATAGCTTTCATCATTGCAGGCCAATAAGTAAATACTGTTGAAATTGACCAAACAACACAAATTACTAGCATTACAGAATAAGAAGGGAAGGTAGCAAATAAGAATCCAGATATTCCTGTGATGATAAGGGAGAAGGTAATCAAGTTTTTATAATTCACTTTATCTGCAACAACTCCGCCGAAGAAATAACCAAACAAGTTCAAGATACCATATAAAGACATTAAGTTCCCCATTTGTAGGTTATCTAATCCTAAAGAAGACATCATACTATCATAATAAGAATATTGAATATAAGGGAAGATGTAAATAATACCTCCTCCTAAACAGATGATGAGTAATAAAATCCATTTATTCATTTGTTTTGCTTTCATAATTTTCTCCTAACTTTCGCTTGATCTGCGAATTGTTTCAATAAACCATTTCCAGAATCCATCCACATCAATGTCTGTTGCACAAATTACATTTTTTTCTTTATCAGGACAAACATTTCTAAAGTCAGCAACAGTCATTCCTCTAGTAATGGTACCCTCAGTTTCTACATCAACATAGTGTTTTACTGTTGTGAATAACTCAGGAGCTACCATAGAACAGAATGCCGCAACATCATGGATAGCTGGATCATCCCATCCCATTTCTGTATTATATCGGATATTAAAATCGAAGATGTCATGAACAAAGCGTGCAGCTTTACTATCGATAGATTCTAATTGCTCTTGAATATCGTGTGGTAAAGATAATTGTAGTGTGATATCTAATCCAACCATCACTGTTTCAATTCCAGCTTCAAATAGAATTTTCATTGCTTCTGGATCGACAAAGGCATTGAACTCTGCTGCTTGTGTCATATTGCCACCGATTAAACTACCACCCATAATATACACTTTCTTAATTTTAGACGCTAAATCTGGGTATGCTTTTAATGCAATTGCCATATTTGTTTGAGGTCCAGTAGCTAGAATCACAAGTTCACCTTCATTTTCACATGCGCATTTATAAATTAACTCGCTTGCGCTTTCTTGAGTGAATGCTCTGCTTGAATTTGGAATCACGACATCTCCTAATCCTGTATTTCCATGTGATATTGCTCTTTTGAGTTCTCTTGTAAGTGGTTTGTCCGCCCCTTTCGCAACAGGAATATCATTTCTCCCTAACATATCAACTAAATTTAGTGAATTCTTTGCGGTATATTCCAATGGAACATTTCCAGCAACGGCCGTAATTGCTTTTATGTCGAAGACTTCTTTGTATTGTAGTGCACATACAATTGCAACTGCATCATCAACTCCAGTGTCGCAATCAATTAGTAATGGAATTTTTTTCATTATATTTCTCCTCGTTTTTTCTTAAGTTTCTATACATTCTATCTTATTTAAATCGTTCCCTTAACACAACATCAATTGAGGGAATTGCGTTTGATGCACCTTTTTGCATAATGGCTAAAGCGGATGCTTTTGAAGCAATTTCTAAGCTTTCTTCGATACTACAAGATTTGATGATACTCCCTATAAAATATCCAATAAATGTATCACCTGCAGCAGTAGTATCCACAACCGGAACATCATACGCTTTTTGATAAATCGTTTTACCTTTGTCAAAAAAATAACAGCCATCGGCTCCTAAGGTGATGACAAACCTTGTATCTGGATATGTTTCTTTTAAGTGTTCCATTGCTTTTTCTATAGATTCACAAGATGCTAATCCTTTTGCTTCGGATTCATTTAAAATCATATAAGACACATAATCAAGAGGTAAAGATTTAATACTTTTTGTATATGGGGCAGGGTTGAAGACAATCGTTAATCCTTTTTCATGAGCAATCGATAATATATGTTCCAAATTACTGATTTCATTTTGAAGGATAATATAATCGTTTGCTTCAAAATGGTCCAAAACTTTATCGATATCTTTTTTCTGAATGGATTTGTTTGCTCCGTGATATAGAATAATACAATTTTCACCTTCACAGTTTACTTGTATTAGTGCATGCCCAGTTTTTGTTTTACAAATATCAACTAAGCTTACGTCTACACC